>DATCXA010000479.1:0-7830 GCA_036566085.1 Propionibacteriaceae bacterium | reverse complement strand
AGCGCAGCTAGCCGGGCTCGGCCCGGCGAGCGGGCCGCGGCTGCTTCGGCAACGACTCGAGGATGGGCCGTACGCGCCATTGAAGATCGCATCAGGCTGCGATCGACGCTGCACGTTTTGTGCCATCCCGTCATTTCGTGGCGCGTACGTCTCGCGTCCGCCTGCCGAGATCATCATGGAGGCGACTTGGCTGGTCGAGCGCGGTGTCCGGGAGATCTTTCTGGTCAGCGAGAACTCCTCTAGCTATGGCAAGGATCTCGGTGATATCCGCCTACTCGAGCGTCTGCTTTGTGAGTTGTCCGAACTCGAGAGGTTGTCTTGGATTCGGGTTTCTTATCTCCAACCGGCGGAGATGCGACCCAGTTTGATCGAGGTCATGACCGGCA
This sequence comes from Propionibacteriaceae bacterium, assembly GCA_036566085.1. Classification (GTDB taxonomy): domain Bacteria; phylum Actinomycetota; class Actinomycetes; order Propionibacteriales; family Propionibacteriaceae; genus Microlunatus. Next base: position 7,444 of record DATCXA010000479.1, on the reverse strand, counting down.
CGCCGAAAGTTCTGCCGTACTTCGACCTGTCATTCCAACACGCCGCACCCAGCGTGCTGCGCAGGATGCGGCGCTTCGGTGATCCAGAGTCGTTCCTTGGGTTGATTTCCTCGATTCGTCAGCTGGCGCCGACTGCAGGAATCCGGAGCAACGTCATCTGCGGCTTTCCCGGAGAAACCCAAGCCGATCTTGATGTGCTTTGCGACTTTCTCGCCGCGGCCGAACTGGATGCGATCGGGGTCTTCGGCTATTCGGCGGAGGAGGGTACGGAAGCAGATCGGCTCGATGGACAGCACCCGGCCGAAGAAATCGAGGCCCGGCGGGCACATGTGGCAGATCTCGCGGACGAGCTGGTCAGCCAGCGAGCTGCCTCGCGGATCGGCGAGCGAGTGCAGGTGCTCATTGAGGAGGCTGGCGCGGAAGGTGTCGTTGGCCGCGCTGCTCACCAGGGGCCTGAGGTCGACGGCAATGTCTATGTGACGACCAGTGACCGATTCGACCGGGGTGATCTTGTGGAAGCGGTGGTCTCTGGCAGCGACGGAGTTGATCTATTGGCTGCCGTGACTGCTAATCAGCTGGCCGTCTCGACGGGACGGCAGGAGCTCAGGTCACCATGATCGACGACGCGCATCGTGCAGATGCCCCCGGCCCAGATCGGTTGCGACCGAAACCTGACCCGGATGCGCTGGCGCCGAGTGAAACCCATCCGGTCGGACCTATGGCAGAACCGGAGACGAGTCCGTGGAATCTGCCCAATGCGCTCACTACGTTCCGCATCCTGTTGGTCCCTATCTTCGCCTGGATGCTGCTGGCCCATCCGCAGCAGCCCTGGTGGCGGTTCCTAACCGCGGTGGTTTTCAGCGTGGCGATCCTGACCGACACGTTGGACGGGCACTTGGCGCGCAAGCACAACATCATCACGCGCTTCGGCAAGCTTGCCGATCCCATCGCGGACAAGGCGCTAACCGGCATGGCGTTCATCGGTCTGTCGATCATCGATGAGCTGTCGTGGTGGGTGACGATAACGATCTTGGTTCGCGAGTGGGGAATCACCCTGCTGCGCTTCGTGGTGCTCCGATACGGCGTTATGGCTGCGGGCCGCGGCGGCAAGATCAAGACGGTGACACAAGCCGTTGCGGTCATCTTGTATCTGCTGCCCCTGCCTGGGCCGGCGCACACCGTGGCCATGATCGTGATGGCGGTCGCTTGGCTGATCACCATGGCCACGGGCCTGGATTATGTCCGCGAAGCATACCGATTGCGACGTCGGGCACGGCCCCGATGACGGTCTCCACGCTGGCTGCCAACGTCCTCGCCGAACTGACCCGCCGCGGTCAGACTCTTGCAAGCGCGGAGTCACTCACCGGTGGCATGATCGGCGCGCTCCTCACCGCCATTCCCGGAGCATCCGACAGCTATCTGGGCGGCGTGATCAGTTATGCGACACGCCTCAAGGCGATTCTTGCGGGCGTGAACGTGGCCACATTGGCCGAGCTCGGTCCGGTGGCAGCGCGCACTGCTATCGAGATGGCTCACGGCGTGGCGCAGAGATGCGACGCTGACTGGGGACTAGCGACAACTGGAGTCGCCGGGCCAGACACTCAGAACGGCCATCCCGTCGGCCAAGTCTTCGTTGCCGTCAGCCACCAAGGAAGTGACCTCACCTCTGTAAGGGAGCTGCAATTTGAGGGCGATCGTGCGACGATTCGGCAGCTGTCGGCCGAGGCTGCCATCGATCTGCTCGCTGACGCGCTCGGGTTGAACGACCGTATTCCGGAGTCAACGACGCGCGACAGCTGAGCGTGGTGCGCTCTGGTGTTGTCAGTCAGGATGGGTACAGTTTCCATATGCGATCCGAGGAACTCCCGATGAAGCCGGTGCTGGTGCGCGAGCTCATCGGTGAGTCGCTCCGCGAGGAGCGCGTCTCGCAGGGAAAGACACTGCGGGAGGTTTCCAGGAAGGCTCGCGTCAGTCTTGGATATCTGTCCGAGGTCGAGCGCGGTCAGAAAGAAGCCTCGAGTGAGCTGCTTGCCGCGATCTGCGCTGCGCTGGATCTGCCACTCTCGGTGGTCCTCAACGTGGTCAGCGAGAAGATGGCGGTCTACGAAGGCGTGACTGCATTGCCTAGCGTGCGGGCGATGGCGCAGGCAGCTGCCTAAGCGCTTTCGTTAGCTAGAGACCGGGCGCAATCGCAACCCCTGAGGAGTCATCCGGAAGCCGGCATTCTGTAAGGCTTCACTAACGCGTACCGAACCGAAGATGTGTGTTCCGTCGGCTCGCTCCACTGTCAACTTTCCGAGCAGGCCTTGCTGCACCGAGCTGGCAAGCGCGACCGCGGCCGGGGCGAGTTTGCTCGGGTCCTCGCTGAAGGACAGCAACGTTCTGCCGCCGCGTTCCACATAAAAGATCAGTGTGCCGCTCATCAACACCACGAGGGCTCCTGCCTTGCGGCCGGGCCGGTGACCTTCTCGATCGGGCCAGGGCAGCCCAGCGCCGTACGGGTTGGCCGGATCACAGGCCGCGAGTACAACCGCATTGGGCTTTTCCGGGGCAGCAGGCTCTGCCGGCTCTCGCTGGTAAGTGCGGAGGCGATCAACCGCGCCGGTGAGCGCGAACTGGGCCGCACCCAGCCCTTCGACAAAGTATCCGCGACGGCATTGCCCCGCCTCTTCGAGAGAACTGAGCGCGCGGTATGCAGTGCCGAAGCCCCCTTCAGCGTTCTCGGTGAGGACACTGCCGCGCGTCACTACCCCATAGCGGTCGAGCAGGGCAAAAATGTCGGAGGCCAAGCGGTCCGCGGCCGACGCTGAGGACCGCTGAACCAGTGACCAGCGACCAGCTGTCGTCGGCGTGGTCACGCGCGGCGTACGACCCGGCCCGCGGAGGCCTCCGCCTGCAAGCCGAACCCGGTGGGTCCTAGCGATTGGGCGATTGGGTCTTCGGTGGGCTCCGCTGCTCGCCAAGCTCCGAACCGGGGCAAAGGTATCTGCGGTCACAAGACCGGCCCAGACCAGGTCCCAGAGCGCATCGACGTACTGAGAGCGGTCGGCGACCGCCAGACCCGAGGGCAGCAAGGTATCGAAGAAAGACGCGCCACGCTCGGCGAGCGCTGCCAGGATCTCTTGGCCGCGGTACTGTTCCGGTTCGCCGTGTGTCGGATGCGGATCCTGATCGGCGACATACCAACGCACCCAGCCGTCGGAATCACCGATCGGCCCGTCTCCGACCCAGTAGATCTCACCGGCAGCGGTTAACTCATCGAGCATTGCAGGCGCGTAGTTAGCTATCCGCGCGGGCAAGATCATCGACTCGACGGCACTGGCCGGTACGGGATAGCCCGAGAGCTGCTCGATTGCTCCGAGCACGGCGTCGACGCCACGAGCACCTGAGCCGACGCCCTGCCACTCCGCCAGGAAGCGGGCAAACGCGACTTGTTCGACCGGCTCTACGCCCTTGCGCAGCAGCGCCAGCGTGCGTCTCTTGATCAACGCTAGTACTCGGCTGTGACAGTACTGTCGCCGTTCGTTGGCTGCTTCACCTGTCAAGTCGACGAATGACCCGGCAACCAGGGTGCCGGAATTCACCAGCCCATCGCAGGCCGACTCAACGACGGCGCGACCCAATCCATAGCGTTCGGCGACCGAGGAGATCACGAATGGTCCATGGGTGCGGGCCCAGCGCAAGACAAGATCATCAATGGGATGCGTTGCAGCCTCGGTGAATGTTGCCGCTACGCCGGGCGGGATCGGTATGCCGAGGCCGTCGCGGAGCCGTGGTATGTCCTCGACGATGGCCAACATCTCTCGACCCGCAATGCGGAGCTCGACCACACGGCGATCGTCGAGGAGGATGTCGACCGCTCGAGCGACGTCCAGCCCAGGCACGGATCGCGCGGCGAGTTCCAAGCGGGTGAACGGGCCAGCGGTGCGCAGTAGATCAAACATTTGCTCCGGCGTCGTGACCTGTTTCTCGGCGCTCAGGCACTGCAGATCAGCCTCAACGCTGGCGATGACTCCTGCGTCAAGCAGCTGTTTGATGCCATCCTTGCCGAGCAGCTCAGCCAGCAACGTGGCGTCCAGCGATAGCGCTGCAGCCTTTCGCTCCGCAAGCGGAACATCGCCCTCGTAGACGAAGGCGCCGACGTAACCGAACAGTAGCGAGCGCGCAAAAGGCGACGGCTCCTTTGTCTCAACCTCGACGATCCGGACTGATCGCGATGCCAGTTGCCGCTGCACGTCGAGTAGGCCGTCAAGATCGAAAACATCGTTCAGGCATTCCCGCATGGTCTCTAGCACGATGGGAAACTCCGGGTAGCGTGCGGCGACCGTCAGAAGTTGGGACGAGCGCATCCGCTGTTGCCACAGCGGCGAGCGCGACTTCGGGTCGCGTCTGGGCAGCAGCAACGCCCGGGCTGCGTTTTCGCGGAATCGAGCGGCGAAGAGCGCCGATGAGCCCACTTCGTCGGTGATCACCGACTCGAGGAGCTCCGGGTCGGAGATGAGCAATTCGGCGCTCGGCGGCTGCGATTCGGTGTCTGGGATGCGAAGCACCATGCCATCGTTGGTCGCCGTGGCCTGTACCTCCATGCCGTAACGCTCCCGTGCCGCACGTTCGACGGCGAGGGCCCACGGGTTCAGAACTCCGGTGCCGAGAGGGCAGTGCACACAGACTCGCCAGTCGCCCAGCTCGTCGCGGAACCTCTCGAAGACCACCGTTCGGTCTGTTGGTAACGCCCCCGTGGTTGCCTGCTGCTCAGCGAGGTAAGAAACCAGGTTGCTCGCAGCAGATTCGTCCAGGCCGGCTTCGCGGAGCCGCGCCGTGGCGGCCTCCCGGCGCATGCCACCGACCTCACGGACGAACCTGCCGAACGCCCGTCCCAACTCCAACGGCCGACCGGGTGCGTCGCCTTTCCAGAACGGCAGGCGTCCCGGCGAGCCCGGGGCCGGAGAAACCAGCACCTGATCATGGGTGATCTGCTCAACCCGCCAGCTTGTCGTGCCTAAGGTGAAGACGTCGCCTACTCGAGTCTCGTAGACCATCTCTTCATCGAGCTCGCCGACACGACGGCCAGCTTGATGCCGACCAGAGGCATTTCCTTCGCCGACCAGGAAAACTCCGAACAGCCCGCGATCCGGGATCGTGCCGCCCGAGGTTACGGCAAGTCGCTGAGCTCCTGGACGCGCCACCAAGACACCGGTATCGCGATGCCAAACCAACCGGGGCCTCAGCTCGGCGAACTCCTCGCTGGGGTAGCGTCCGCTCAACATGTCGAGCACCGCTTCAAAGGCGCTGTACGGGAGCTCCCGGAAGCTGTGCGCTCGGCGTACCAAGGCGTACAGGTCCTCAACTTTGGCATCCTCGACGGACACGGTGGCCACGACCTGCTGCGCCAGCACGTCCAACGGATTGCGCAGCTCCGCAACTTCCTCGATTGCGCCTTGCCGCATGCGTTCAACAACTACGGCCGACGCGATCAGATCCCCGCGGTGATTAGGAAAGAACACCCCGCGAGACGTCGCCCCCACATGGTGTCCCGCGCGCCCTACCCGCTGTAGACCGCTGGCGACCGAAGGTGGCGACTCGACCTGCACAACGACGTCGACCGCACCCATATCGATGCCAAGCTCCAATGACGACGTCGCCACGACGCAGGGCAGTCGTCCGGATTTGAGGTCGTCCTCGATCTGCGCCCGCTGTTCCTTGCTGACCGAGCCATGGTGCGCTCTGGCGATCACCGCACCTCTGCTACCGTCACGGCCGCTCGATGCGCCGGATTGGGCCATCAGCTGCGCGGGTGGTGGGAAGGGGGTGGTGGCCTCGCCGAGCCGTTCAGCTTGGAGATCGTTGAGATGGGCTGTGAGCCGCTCCGCGAGCCGGCGCGAGTTGGCAAAGACGATGGTCGAGCGATGCCCACTGATCACGTCGAGAATACGGTTCTCCACATGCGGCCAAATCGAGGGTGGCTTGGGCGGCGCCTGCTCGTCCTCGAGGTTTGATGGTCCCTGAGTTGAGATCGATGCGGTGGCACCAAGATCACTCATGTCCTCCACCGGCACCACGATGGATAGATCCCAGGACTTTTCCGCGTGCGGCGCCACTACTCGTACAGGATGCGACCCGCCGAGGAATGCGGCGACACGCTCGGGCGGCCGCACAGTCGCAGACAGACCAATCCGCTGCAGCGGACGTGGCATGGGTGATGTGGCGCCGTCTGACTCTGTCAGCGCCTGCAGCCGCTCGAGGGAAACCTCAAGGTGGGCTCCGCGCTTGGTGCCGGCCAGTGCATGCACCTCATCGACAATGACGGTCTGGACCGATCGGAGAATCTCACGTGCCGCGGAGGTGAGCATCAAGAACAGCGACTCGGGGGTGGTGATCAAAATGTCCGGCGGCCGGCTGCTGAGGGCGCGGCGGTCGGCTGCCGAGGTGTCACCTGAGCGCACCCCGACTGTGACGCTCGGAGGTGTTTGGTTCAGCCGCAGGGCTGTCTGAGTGATGCCAGCAAGTGGGGCGCGCAGGTTTCGCTCGACATCGACGGCCAGTGCTTTGAGTGGGGAGACGTAAAGGACTCGGCAGCGCCCCTTTGGGTTGGGCTGTGTCGAAGGTGTGAGGGGCGCACGGGTCAGATCGTCGAGGGCCCAGAGAAAGGCGGCCAACGTCTTGCCCGAACCAGTCGGTGCGATGACCAGGGCATTCTCTCCACTGGCGATGGCTCGCCAGGCGCCTACTTGAGCATCGGTCGGCCGCGCGAAAACCTCCCGGAACCACGTTGCGGTCGCGGGAGAGAAGAGGCCCAGTGGATCAGCTGCCACATTGTCTATCTTGCCCTCGAGGACTGACAGCTTTTCACGGCCGGATCTGGCGAAGCATTTCCGCGGGCACAATGGCGGCTATGAAGGAGACCGAGCTCTGGGAGCGCCTGCGTCTGCACCTTGGTGCGGGATATTTCCGCGTCTGGGCGTCGGAGTACAGCCTTGCCGCACTTGGTCAGCGCACTGTCGCTCAAGCATTGGCCGACGGCGTACCCTGCAAGATCATTTGGCGTGCTGTGTGGGCTGCCTTGGAACTGCCAGCGCGGGACCGCTAGAGGCTGGCAGTGCGCTGATCGTTCGGAGTGCGACCCGCCAGGCCAAGCGCCTTGGCGAAATCAGAAGCGTTGTCGGCAACGGGGACTGCAGTCTCGTACGCGCCAACCTGTCGGCCGAGATCAGCCGTCTCAGCAACACAGCGAAGCAACTCGGCGCCGAGTGCGTCGGAGACGTCAATCTGCGTTGCAAGATGCCGCGGCCCGCGCTGCCACTGCGGAATCAGTGGATTGGAGCAATCTCGCCGTCGAACTGGGATTTGCTGATCAGGCGCATCTGACGCGAAGATTCCCTGTGTGGCGGTGACCCTTTCTTAGGCTGTTGCGGCGGCGGGGCTGAGTGTGACGTGGTAGCCAAGC
>DATCXA010000477.1:0-2838 GCA_036566085.1 Propionibacteriaceae bacterium | reverse complement strand
TCAGGCCAGCCATTTTGAGACGTTGATCAACAAGCGAGCGCGTCGAATTCCACTGCAACACCTGACCGGTCGGGCGCACTTCCGCTACCTGGAGCTTGAGGTAGGCCCCGGCGTCTTCGTGCCAAGACCCGAGACCGAAGTGATGACAGGTTGGGCAATCGAGCAATTGCGTCCGATGGTCTATGCGGTGGCGCGTGGTAAATCGCGACACTTGCCGGTGGTTGTCGAGCTCGGCACGGGCTCGGGTGCAGTTGCCAAGGCAATTGCCACTGAGCTGACCGGAACCCGAGTACACGCGGTCGAGGTATCCGAGGAGGCGGCGGCCTATGCCGCACGCAACTTGGCAGACACGACGGTTGAGCTGCATGTGCGGGACATGATCGGCGCCCTTCCTGAACTCAATGGCGCGGTTGACCTGGTGATCGCCAACCCGCCTTACATCCCGCTGGATGCCTTCGAGTCAGTGCTCCCCGAGGTGCGTGATCATGACCCGGTACTTGCCTTGTTTTCCGGTCAGGATGGCCTGGATGCGATCAGAGTTGTCGTCACCGAGGCCGCACGGCTGCTACGTCCGGCAGGCTTGCTTTGCATTGAGCACGCTGATGTGCAAGGTGAGTCGGCGCAGCAAGTGCTCATCCAACATGGTGCTTTCGCTGCAGTACGCGACCACTCAGACCTCAGCGGCAGGCCACGATTTGTGACGGCCGTCCGCCGGGCGAGATAGCTGATCTTGTCGTTCCCACGGCTGTCGGCAGGCGATTCTGGCAAGATTGACCGGTGACCACGACCGCCGGGCCCGGCGAACCCGACCCGAGGGAGGCGGCCGAATCCGACATCCAGGCGAGGTATCGGCGGTTCGACTGCACGGCCGGTGATCCATCGCGCAACGCGGAGGCGACCGAGGCTGCGCGCCAGGCTATAGAGGCTGGCGAGTGCATCGTGCTGCCGACCGATACCGTCTACGGGATTGGTGTTGACGCGTTCAGCGCCAAGGCGGTACAGCGACTGCTGGACGCCAAACAACGCGGGCGCGATATGCCGCCGCCCGTACTGATCGGCGAGCCAACCTTGATTCGGGCGCTGGCAGTCGACGTGCCCGAAACAGCAAAAGATCTTGTCGAGAAGCACTGGCCGGGGGCGCTCACGGTAATCTGTCGCATTCAGCCGAGCCTGCGAATGGATCTCGGTGAGACCGAGGGCACCATCGCCCTCCGAGTGCCTGATCACGAGCTTGCTCGCGAGATCTTGCGTCGTACCGGTCCGATGGCCGTGAGCAGCGCCAACATCAGCGGTAAGCCAGCCGCGCTGACCTGTGATGAGGCAATTGAGCAGCTCGGAGACTCAATAGCGATCTACTTGGACGGAGGTCCGCTGCAGGATGCGGGCGGGGCGCCGTCGACCATCGTGGATTTCAGCCGACACGAAGACGGTCAGGTGTTGCGGCGCGGCGCGATCAACGTGGAAACACTGCGCCAGACGGTACCGAATCTTCTTGATCTGACCGACGAAGGCGAAGTCAGCGAGGAGGCCCCTTCGACGGGCTCGGACCAGGATGATGAGGACGGGCCAGCCCAGGGCTCAGGCCCGGACGAGGATGGGTCTGCCCCAGGCTCGGGGCAGAACCCCGCATCGGGAGGCTGAGTGCGCGAGTATCTTCTGGTCCTCTGCATTGCGGCCGCGGTGACTTATCTGCTGAGCGGTGTATGCCGCCGCTTGGCGCTGCGGACAGGCGCGATGGCCCGAGTACGAGACCGGGACGTACACACGATTGAGATGCCGTACTTCGGCGGCGTCGCCATGCTCGCTGGCGTCGCGGCTGCGATCTTGATGTCGTGGCAGCTGCCGTTTCTCGGTCGGCTTGTGACCGTTCAGCAAGATTCCCGAGCGGTCCTGGTTGCGGCCATCGTGATTTGTCTGGTGGGCGTGCTCGATGATGTCTTCGAGCTGCCTCCGCTGACCAAGTTTGCAGGTCAGGTCTTTGCGGCTGGTATCGCCGTCGCACTGGGCGTGAAGATGCTGTGGATTCCGCTGCCGAACAAGATCGTCTCGCTCGACGGCATAACCTCGGTGGCGATCACCGTGTTTTTCATCGTGCTGTGCTCGAATGCGGTGAACTTTGTCGATGGGCTGGATGGACTCGCGACCGGGGTCGTGGGCATCGGGGCGCTGGCGTTCTTCGCTTATTCCTATCTGCTCACAGTCACCGAGGGCCTCACCAGAGCGACGACTTCGAGCCTTGTCACAGTAGCGATCGCTGGCGCCTGTCTGGGGTTCTTGCCGCACAACTTCTTTCCAGCGCGGATGTTCATGGGTGATTCGGGGGCGATGTTGCTCGGTCTGCTACTTGCTACCTCGACCATTAGCCTGACTGGCCAAATCGACATCTCGCAGCTTCAAGACGGCCGCGGCGGACTGGTGCCGACGGTCCTTCCCTTGGTACTGCCGCTAGCCATCCTCGCACTGCCGTTTCTCGATCTCAGCCTGGCGTTCGTCCGGCGCACGTACGCCGGCAAATGGTGGTTCCTGCCCGACAAGCAGCACCTGCACCATCGGCTTTTGGAACGCGGCCATAGCCAGCGCCGAGCCGTCATGCTTATGTACGTCTGGTCGGCGCTGGTCTCCTTCGGCGTGATCATCTTGGGATTAGTCCAGACCGAGCGGCAATGGACCGTTGTCGCCATTGGCGCTGTCTTCGCTCTAGGTTTGATGGTTCTAACCCTGGGTCGGCCGGTGCGCGCAAGGCAGCAGGTTCGTCGCGGAGAATCGCTGGATTAGCTCCGACTTGTCAGAAACCAGCAGTGCTATAGCACTGCTGGTTTCTGACAAGTCGGAGCTAAT
>DATCXA010000435.1:0-4582 GCA_036566085.1 Propionibacteriaceae bacterium | reverse complement strand
CACGATCGCGTTGGCGAACGAAGCATGCGTAAGGAAAGTGCTCGGCCGTCGGTCGGCGGCGACCATCTCCACGACCAATCGGCCGGTCCCGTGGGCGGCCTCCAGCAGGCGACTATCGGCGGCGGGTGTTCCGGCGACGCCTGGGATAACCGTGCCGAGTGCTTCGGCGACGAGCGCCATTGTGGACGCGGTGCCCATGGTGTTGCAGTGTCCTCGGCTGCGGATCATGGCTGACTCCGAGCGGGTGAACTGCTCCGCGGTGAGGGTGCCGGCCCGTACCTCCTCCGACAAGCGCCAGACGTCGGTGCCGCAGCCCAGGGAAACGCCGCGGAAGGTGCCGGTCAGCATCGGCCCGCCGGGCACCACGACGGCGGGCAGGTCGACCGAGGCGGCGGCCATGAGCAAGGCCGGAATGGTTTTGTCGCAGCCGCCGAGCAGCACCACACCATCGATCGGGTTCGCCCGAAGCATCTCCTCGGTGGCCATCGCGGCCATGTTGCGCCACAGCATCGCGGTGGGACGGAGCAGGGTTTCGCCCAGCGACACCACCGGCAGCTCCAGCGGGATGCCGCCCGCCTCGTACACACCGTTCTTCACCGACGCAGCCACCTCGGTCAGATGAGCGTTACAAGGAGTGAGGTCTGAGGCCGTATTAGCGATTGCGATATGCGGACGGCCGGTGAACGCGTCACCCGGCACCCCGCGACGCATCCACGCGCGATGGATATAGGCGTTGCGATCATCACCGGCGTACCACTGGGCACTCCGCAGCCGGCTTACGTCGTTCGACGAGGTCATGGTTCCTTCCTAGCCGAGGGCCGACGGCGAGTCGAGGCTCTCTTCGGCAGGCTCGGAGGGCAACGGCTCATGGCCGAACGAAATAATGACTGCGATGAGCACACAGAGCATGCGCGCGTACGTTCAGAACGCGCCGGGGGAGGGCGGGGTGCAGGAGGTGCCAGCCCCGGTGGCGGCCCCCGGCGAGGTTGTCGTCGACGTGGAGCGGGTTGGTGTCTGCGGCACCGACATGGAGTTCTTCACCGGCGATATGGCCTACCTTCAGCAGGGGCACTCGTCATACCCGATGCGGCTCGGGCATGAGTGGGCGGGCACGGTCGCCAGGGTTGGGAGCGGAGTCGACTCTGCATGGCTCGGTTGCCGCGTCATGGGCGACACCCAGCTCGGCGACGGCACATGTCGCCGGTGCCGTAAGGGTAACCAGCACGTCTGCGAGAACCGGTACGAGCTCGGCGTGCGCGGGGACCGTCCAGGCGCCCTGGCCGAGCAGGTGGCCGTACCGGCCACGTCGTTACACGCCCTGCCCGACTCTGTCGACTCCGTGCTCGGTGCGTTGGTGGAGCCAGGCGGCAACGCTTTTCGTGCGGCCCAGGGTGCGGCCCTAGCGTCCGGCGACCGGGCACTGGTGCTCGGCCCGGGAACCATCGGGCTGCTGGCCGCTATGTTCGCCCGCGCTGCCGGCGCCGAAGTGCATCTGATGGGTCGCAGCGAGGACTCCCTCGCCTTCGCCCGCAGCCTCGGGTTCGAGCACGTCTGGACCCAGGACAACCTCCCCGACCAGCCCTTTGACGCGGTGATCGATGCCTCCAACGCCGCGCACCTTCCTGCGCTGGCCCTCGACCTAGTGGAGCCGGCCGGACGGGTGGTCTACATCGGGCTGGCCGGCAGCCCAAGCCACATCGATACCCGGACCTTGGCGCTAAAGGATGTCACGGCGGTGGGCGTCTTGTCAGGCTCTCCTGGCCTCGACGCAACCATCGCGGCGTACGCGAGCGGTGCCGTCGATCCCCGGCCGCTCGTCGCCGCCACCGTAAGCCTCGAGCAGGTCAGCGCCGTGCTCGCTGGCGAACGGCCGGAGGGGGCCGGCCCTGGGCCCAAGATCCATGTCGATCCGCTGCTCAGCTGAGAGGACTCCGACATGACGTGACGAGTCTCCGCGTGTAAAACGAGCGTCCGTCTCCAGTCGGTCCTGACCCGGCAATGCCTGCGCGGCGTCGCTATGTCAGCGGTTCGGGCTAGCCGTTGGTAGCGGCGTCGGCGAGGCGGATGTACTCACCGTCGACAGGGGTGATGGCACCGCCGTTGGCGTCCCGCTGACCTGGGCATTGACTTTGCAATCTCGCAGATCGACTTCCAGCCGCGTCTGGATGGACTGTAGCCGGCGGACGATGTCGTCGAGCTGCTGAAGGTTCACGGCGGTGATCGCCGGGCCGACCTCACTCAAGATCGTTGAGATGGCCTGGGCGTGGTTGATCACTCGGAGGCACGCCGCATTGACTTGAGCACTGGCCGCGGCGGGCTCACTTTGGCCAACGACGGGCGACGGGCTTGTCGACGGAGCGCTCTGAGCGGCCGAGAAGTCAGAGCTGGTCCAGTCCAAGAAGCCGACGATAAGAACGCCGATGACTATGCCGGCGACGAACGTAAGCGCCGCGATCCACCAGCGCGATCGTCGCTTGGGCCGCACAGCTTCGTGATCGAATGGGCGTTGCGAATTGGTGCTAGCCACGCGGCGCCTCCTAGGATGGAGCGGCTAGATGATCTTCGATCGTGAACGGCGCTCAAGGCGCCGCTCGGTCGGGCGGGGGCGGGCCAATGCAGTCGGCGAAGCGGTCTTGGGTGGGCCAAGCTGCCTCGGTGGTGTCTTCTGGCCTCGGCAGAGGTTATCGCTTTATCGTCATCACGCTTCGTTGGATTGTTCTTCTTGGTTGGGTGTCGGTCGCCGTGGCGCTGACCGTAGCTGTGCCGTATCGGCCAGATACCACCACTACTACCAACTTCGGCGAACTGTTACCCGCTGATAGCCCCGTTTTCAGGGTGGAGCAGCGCATTCTCCAAGAGTTTCGGGTGCCACTGCTCTCTGGCACCACAGTCGTCGTGCACCAGGCTGATGGGCTGAGTTTGCTGACCCGTGCCGACTCGCTGCTGTGGGGGCTGGCGACGACGCAGGACACGCTGCAGTCAGGCACCCAGCCGAAAGCGGGCACCATTGCGGCAGCGATCCCGGTGCCGACCGACCGGGCAGATGTCGCCGTCACCTACCTGTACGTTGCGCCCGGCACGGGCCTGCGCGATGAGGTGCAACTCGCCGACAGATACGCTGCGCACTTCAAGAACCAGCCGGATGTCGGCTCGTACGTGACAGGCTTTGTCCCGGCCCAGATTGCCCAGCTCAACTACCTCGACTCGCGTCTGCGCCTGTTCGAAGTCGCCAGCGTGCTGGTGATCATGGCACTGGTTGCCTTCGCTTTTCGTTCGTTGCTGGCGCCACTGGTCGTGGTGGGCGTCGCAGCCGTCGGCTACCTGGTGTACTTCCCGCTGTTATCCAGCTTCGCTGCGGCGTTGGGTTTCACGGTCCCGGCCCAGCTTGAGCCCGTCCTGGTTGCTCTGCTGTTGGGTGTCGTTACCGACTATTGCGTATTGCTCTTCTCGGCATTTCGAGATGAGCTTCGCGGTGGACTCGACCGCAAAGCGGCTGCCCACGCCGCTCTGCGCGTCAACGCGCGCATCATCGCCGTAGCCGGCCTGACTGTCGCTGGCGGCACCATCGCCCTGCTGGCTGCACCGTTTCATGTCTTCCGAGGACTTGGCCCGGCCCTGGCTCTCACCGTGCTCGTCGGGCTTGCCGTCTGCCTGACTCTGGCGCCTGCGGTCATGACCATCCTCGGCTGGCGCCTATTCACGGTGCTTCCTGTCCACGGTTCACAATCCCGGAACGGTTTCATCCGCGTACGAGCCCGTCGCAGGCGTCATTTCGGGCTGGCAATGCTGACGCGCCGCTCGGCGGCGCTGCTTGTTGTCATCGCTGTCGCCGGCGGCCTCGCGCTGGCAGCCGTCCCGCTTACCCATGCCCGGCTAGACCTCTCCTTTGTTGCCGCTCTGCCGAAAGAGGACAGCGTCGCCGAGGGCGCGGACCTACTGGCCTTGGCCGGGCTCCGTGGCATCAGTGCACCCTCAGAAATCCTGGTGGAGAAGCCGGGCGTGGTCGCGGAGCGGCCGGAACTGGCCCGCCTACAGACGGCCCTGGCCCAGCAGCCTGGCGTCGCGCGCGTGATTGGGCCGGCAGATATGCCGACGAAGCAGCCGCGGGGCGTGCTCTTGTCCCAGAGCGGCAATGCGGCACGCTACCTGCTGATCTATGACAGCGACCCGCTAGGCGCCGAGGCCATCGGCCGCGTACGACAACTGGAATTGAACCTTCCCGATCTCGTTGCGCGGTCTGGGCTCTCCGATGCCGAAGTGTCTGTTGCAGGCCAGACAGTGTTCGCGTCCACGGTTGCCCAGCTGACTCAGCGAAGCATCGCAGTCACCGTGCTAGTGGCACTCGCGATCGAACTCGTGATCTTGGTCCTCTACCTCCGGGCACTCGTCGCTCCGGTGGTGCTGTTGGCGGCCAGTGCGCTGAGCGTCGCAGCGGCACTGGGGCTGACGACGTATCTCTTCCAAGACGTACTTGGCCAGGAAGGGCTGACCTTCTACGCGCCGTTCGCGGCTGCGGTGCTGCTCATAGCGCTGGGCGCGGACTACACCGTCTTCTCGGTCGGAGCGATTTGGCAAGCGGCGG
>DATCXA010000422.1:0-3177 GCA_036566085.1 Propionibacteriaceae bacterium | reverse complement strand
CCGGCGTTCGAACGGCGCCGCTTGGCACGTACCCTGTAATGAGCGACAGGGGGCTACACTCATGACAGACCGACGGGCGGCGCAGCTTTGGGCCGCACTTCTGATCGTTTATCTGGTGTGGGGCTCGACCTACCTCGCGATCCGCGTCGTCGTGCAGGGCGGGCTCCCGCCGCTGCTAAGCATGGGCATTCGATTCCTCCTTGCAGCGCCGCTGCTTGCTGCCTTCGTGGCGCTGCGAGGCGGTCTTGGACGGTTGCGCATTACCCGCCGCGAACTTCTGGCCTCGGCGGCCGTTGGGACCCTGCTCGTTGCCATGGGCAATGGCATGGTCGCCGTTGCTGAGCAGACAGTGCCAAGCGGGCTTGCGGCTCTCCTGATCGCATCGGTGCCCTTGCTGATGGTCGTGCTGCGGTTGACCCGGCGCGATATGCCGAGACCGCTGATGTGGCTTGGTGTGATTATCGGTTTCATTGGGGTGGCGTTCTTGGGCCTGCAGGGCGGCGGTATGGCCGACGTCGAGCGCTGGGGCGTCCCTCTGACGCTGTTTGCCGCGACCTGCTGGGGGATCGGCTCGTTCTACTCACGGTCTTGGGGAGTGCCGACCGATTCGCTGGTGGCAACGGTGTATGAGATGGCGCTGGGCGGAATCGTGGCCGTCGCGATCGGGCTGGCACGAGGCGAACGCCTACCGCTCCAGGTCGGGGTGCTACCAGCATCGACCTGGGTTGCGTTCGGCTATCTCGTCGTCGTCGGATCGATGGTCGCCTACACGGCCTACGCGTGGCTGCTGCAGAATGCACCGATCTCTTTGACGTCGACCTATGCCTACGTCAACCCCGCAGTGGCGGTGTTGTTAGGAGCGGTGATTTTGTCTGAGCCCGTTACTGGTGTCGTACTCATCGGTGGTGGGCTAGCGATCTTGGGCGTCGCTCTTGTTGTGACCGCCGAGCCGCCGCGTACGGCTGCGCCGAAGCCGGCCGTCACGCCAGCCCCCTCCCCAGCAGCCGCGGCAGATCGAGCCTGAACGTAGGTTCGTTTAATGGGTCGGATGCGCGCATCATCGAGGAGCCGACGGGCCTCCGATACCGCTCCATCGCTGTTTAGCCAGGACCAGGAACGGAACCTGCTCGGGCGTGTGCGAGGGCCCGCAGCTCGATGAAGGGCGTATGCACGGCCAAGTAGCCGTCGGTGGTCCGCAATTCGGTGTCGAATACGTGGTCGAGTCGGCGGCCAAACGCCCACCACGTCTCCAAAGACCGGACTTTAGGCCTGTCGCCAAGGAAAGAGGGAGATGGCTAGGGATTTCGCTGTAGAGCGGGTGATGAGAATCGAACTCGCATGGCCAGCTTGGAAGGTCGCGACCACTGTGCTCGCGGGCGGGGCACCGAGTCGTCTGCGTGCGCTTCCAGCTAACCCTGGATAATTGCGACTCACCGCGCGTAATGGCCCGTTAAATGGCCCAAGACCGGCTCCCCTCATGCTTGAACTAGAACTGAACATCATCGGATAGCTCGCTGAGGATCTGTGGCCACGCCCGGATAGGTCCGTGTCTGATACGGATGTGAGGTCATGGCTGTGATCAGCAAGCTTGAGTCACCAAATCACCAGGGCGCCTGCATTGTCATGTAGATGGCTTTCGCTGGCGACTTCAGATGTAGGAGAAGATGCCGCATGGGCGTTCCGGCGGATACTGACGAGATTACCCAGGAGTGGCTTACCGCCGCCTTGCACCAAGCCGGCGCCCTGGATCAGGCGCGGGTGACGTCGATCCAGTCCGCGCCCGTTGGCCAGCTTGGATTCACCGGGCAGATCCGACGATTGCAAATCAGCTACGACAAGCCGGAGCCATGTGCACCAAGGTCTCTGGTGGCGAAGTTCTCGGCCACGCACCCGGAAGCGCGCGCGGTCGTGCACTCGATAGGGTTCTATGAGCGGGAGATCGGGTTCTATCGCGAGCTCGCCGCTGACTGCCCGGTTCGTACGCCTCGGTGCTATTTCGGCGAAGTCCAGATGGACAGCGGAGCGTCGCTACTGCTCCTCGAGGACCTCAGCTGGATGCAGAACCTGGACTCGGCAGGCGGTTCTGTGGAGGAGTCGGAGCTGGTTATGCGCGAGCTGGGAGAGCTGCATGCCGCCTGGTGGGGGGACGCCCGACTCGACCAGATTCCTTGGCTCGCGATGAAGGGCATACTGACGCCCGAGCAGGCGCCGCTCGTGTTCACCCAGAACTGGGAATCCTTCCTGGGCAAGCTGAGCATTCCGGTGACCGAAGAGATGCTGTGGGCTGGCGACCTTTGCGCGCGCTACCTGCATGCGGTGTCTGTCGCGATGTACAGCGACCGGCCGCGGACGCTGATCCACAACGACGTGCACGGGGACAACCTCTTGGTGGCCGAGGACGGCGAACGGTCACTAGCGATTCTCGATTGGCAGCTGACGACACCCGCCCGGCCCGGTCCCGATCTGGCCGGCTTCCTTGTCGGCTACCTCGACACATCCGAGCGGCGGCGCCATGAGAATCGGCTGCTGGAGATGTACTACTCAGTGCTGATCCAGCACGGCATCACCGGCTACTCCTTTGAGCAGTGCTTGGACGACTACCGCATGGCGCTGGTGTTGCCAACTAGCTACCTCGCCATTGCCGTCGGCCACCCTCAGGGCCCGACTGCGACGCCGGATGGGGACTGGAACGTCGGTTTCCCGCGCTACGCCCAGGCGCTGGCCGACTTGGGCGTAGCCGAACTCCTGCAACAACGCTACGGCTAGTTGGAGAGATAGCTAGTCGGGGAGATAGATTGTGCGGTTCAGTCCGCAGCGGTACTGGCTGACGGCAACTGTTCCCGGGTGGTCAGGCCGGTCTTTTGCAGCATGCTGCTGACGTGGGACTCCACGGTTCTGGTCGAGATGAACAGGCGATGGGAGATATCGGCATTGCTCAGGCCGGCGTTGACAAGCCGCAGAATCTCTGTCTCGCGTGCGGTGATCCCGAGTCTGGCCAAATGTGGTGGGACCGCTGATGTTGAACCCTTCGGGATTTTGGCGCCCACCGAGGCGAGCGTGCGGCGGACCAGGCGTTGCAGGGCGCGTTCGCCGGCCGCGCTGCAGAATGCGTCGGCCTCGCGCAGCCAGCCCTCGGCAACCGACTTCATGCCCGCTTGGTAGACAACCGGCGCGATG
>DATCXA010000415.1:0-3823 GCA_036566085.1 Propionibacteriaceae bacterium | reverse complement strand
GCGCCGGAATGCGAAGTCGTGTCGACAGCCGATTGACGAGGACCCCGGCAAGGACGACGGCGCTGGTCAGCGCGATGACTAAGGCGAACCGGGCCGTGTCGGACACGTAGACATTCTTCAGACTTGTGAGCGTTTCAGCGGATTTAGGCACAGCCAATCAGCAACGGCGTTCGGAATCGTTGGGCACCCTGATGAATGCACCCAAGGCACGCGCAAACCTGGATGCATGACCTCACCGACTCAGCCTGCTCACGTTGCTTCAACGAGTGCTGCGAAACGTGATGCCACGGCGTACGCCTGGCATGCGTTTATCTCGCCTCCGGCGTTCGACTCCGCCTCGATCGTCGTTGTGCGGGTCAGCAATGTGGTGTTCGCAGCCTTGGCGCTGGCAGCTGTGTCAATCGCAGCGCGCCGCATCTCTGACAAGTCGGAGTAAGGGAGTTCACTCTGGTTGGTTGTCGGATGGTCCGGCGATCCGGTACGGGGTGTCAAAGCCCTCGTACATGAGGTGGGCGATCATGCCTTGAGCGGCGTGTCTCAGGTTGTGACAGTGGTCCATCCAGATGCCGGGGTCGTTTGCCACGAACGCGATGTCGTACGTCTCGCCGGGCAGCACGTTGAGTGAGTCGACCCACCACGGGCTTCCCGTCGCCGCCACGCCGTTGCGAGCCAGCACCACCTCGTGATGGCCATGCAGGTGCATCGGATGCACCTCGCCGCTGTGGTTCTTGATATGTACCACCACGACGTCGCCCTCGCGCACTACATACATCGGGACGTGCGGAAAGAGACGGCCGTTGATCGACCACCACACGCCCGGCTGGCCTTTCACGAAGCCCGGCCGGCGGCCGATCCGGTAATCGAACTGGCGAGTGGGGTGGGCCGGATCGAAGCCGAGTGGCGCCGGCGAGCCGTACGCCAGCAGGTCCAGCTCGGCGGTGGGTTGCGGCGGCACCGGCGCATCGGCGCCGGGCGGTCCAATGATCACTGCGGTCGCCTTTGACAACTGCACCCGGACCGCGCTGCCGTCGCTGGGCACTTTCACCTCCAAGTCGGTTCGGCCACCTGCGGTGAGAGTGACCGAGCGGTCCGACACATCAGTGGGCTTGTGTACGTCGGTGCCGTCCACGGCGAGCAGCCGATAGGGGCCGCCGGTCCAGATCTTCATGGGGCCGTTGTCGGTGTTAGTCACCCGAACCCGCACCCGCTTTCCGGGCCGCGCCACCACATGCAGATCCTCGGCCTTGCCGTTGATGGTGCGCACTCCGCCATAGGTGTGCGCGACCGCCGTGACATCCACCTGCTGCGCGATCCCGGATCTCGGCAGCACGACAAGAGATCCGAGCAGCCCCCCGGCGACCTGGGGGTTAGAGATTTGGTGGGAGTGGTACCAATACGTGCCGGCCTGATCAGCGACGAAACGGTAAACGAACTCGCCACCCACCGGCACCGCATCCTGGGTCACCCCAGCCACCCCGTCCATGGCGTTGGGAACATCGACCCCGTGCCAGTGCAACGTGACCCCGTTAGCGACCGACTCGTTGTGCAGATGGACCTCGATCAGCTGACCCTGCCGACCGCGGATCTCCGGACCAGGGGAGGTGCCATTCACGGTGAAGCCAGGAATGGACTGGCCGCCAATGCGCAGCTTTTCCTGTCGGGTGACCAAATCGACGCGTACGTCGGCCGGCCGGGCCGGGTCGGCGATCATGTCTGTGACCAGCCGCGGTGTGGGAGCCATCTGGTGGCCGCCCATCTGGCCTTGCATATGGCCGCCAGGCCCACTGACGCCTGGATCAGGCATGGCGCCAACGCCGTAATCGGGGTAGCCCATGTTCATCACCGAATACGCGGACGGTACCCGGCTGTCCTGCCACAGCCACGCCAACGGGGCAATGATCGACAGCGTCGCCGCGATCGGCAGCGCAATCCTCAGCGGTCGTCCAAAACCCGACGACAGAATGCCGGATGGGCGGCGACGAGAATGGCGAGTCATCACACCGGAGCGGCAGTACGCGCCTCTGGCTGCTCAACGGCAACTGCCGTCGCAGCCCGGAGCCGGCGACCGGCGTAGAGAGCCACGCCGAACAACGCGAGGGCGTTGAGGCCGTGCAGTGCACCAGCCAGAGGGAAGTCATGGCCTAGGCCGCCGAGTTGGGTTTGCACGATCACTAGGACGAACACGATGACGGCCCACTTGATCGCCCCGCGCGCCTTTGTGAAGAACGAGATGATCAACAGCAGCAGCGCGAGCCCCGGAATGACGAAGAACCCGTTGATGCCGTGCGCAATGACGCCGGGAACCTCAGGGAACGCCGTACCCTCGCTCTCCATGGCGGCCTTGTCGAGCACCCCGCCGCCCTCGACCCACTTGCTGAGCCCGGCAATAAACCAGACCATCAGCATCGCCTGGACGGCCACCTCCGCGGCCACCAGATAGGCCAGCACCTTGTACGCGGTTCTCATGACATTGCCTCCTCAACACGTCCCGGACGACTCAGGTCTCAACCGTGTCCTGGTACGCCGTCGACGCGGAATGAGGCAGTCCGCAGAATCGGTGGAGGCTAACCTCGGGGTGCGCGCGGTAGGCAAACCCCGTACCAGCGCAGCAACATTCGGCGGATCATAGACGTGTGACCATGGCGCGCCTTCGGTTGTACGCGTTGACGACAGTGGGCGCGCTCTCGTTGGTGTACGAGTTCGTCACTGAGGCGATGTCCCCCCAAGGCTTGTCACTTTCCGAGTCCGTTTGGATCCTGATCGTCATCCCCATGTATGCCGTGGGTGCGTGGTTGACGTGGCGGCTGCCGACACATCCACAGCCGGTTCGGTTACTCGTCAGCGGGACCGCATTCGTGGCGACCGGGGCGTTCGGGTCGCTCCTCTACAGCCAGCCGCAGATGATCAACTCCCCGTGGGCTCCGGTGCTCAGCATGCTCAGCCTTGAGGCGCAAGCAGTGGGATCGCTGGCGGTGATGCTTCTCATTGGCAGCTATCCAGACGGCTACGTGGAACGTCGCTGGCAGCGGCTGGCTCTACGCTGCTCGTGGGTCGTTCTCATCGCTCCGCCGCTGGCTTTGCTCGCCTTACCTGTGGTGCCGGTGTCACAGTTTGACGACGTGGGCCTTGCCATCCCCAACCCGTATGCAGTCAGCTGGCTCGCCTGGCTGGCCGAGCCGGCTACCTGGCTGGCACTGAACAGCTGGTGGGTCGTTCTCGTCAGCGTGCTTGTCTTGTGTGCCCGCTTTGTCGCAGCCGATGCCGCAGGCCGGGCTCAGATGCGAGTCTTCTTCGTTGTCGTCCTCGGGCTGCTGCTCTATTTCGCAGGTAGCGTGGCGCTCGCACTCGGCGCACCCGAAGACTCGGCCTTGGTCATCACCGTGACGATCTTCGGGTCACTGACGGCGATTCTCCTTCCGGGGGCGATCATCTACGGGATTCTGCGCCACCGGCTCTTCGACTTGGACCTCGTCGTCCGCAAGTCCGTCGCGTACGGCGCTGCATCATTGCTTATCGCAGCGGCCTACGCCGTCATCGCGGCCACACCAGGCCTGATGCTGGGCAATCGGGTACCGGTGAGCCTGGCTGTAGTCGTCACCATCGCTGCGGCGCTCGCCTTCCAGCCGCTCCGCCGGCGACTCGAATCCGCCGTCAGTAGAAGGCTATTCGGCGACCGCGTACGGCAGTACCAGCTACTCAAGAGCCTCGGTACGACCATGGAGCAGACGGCCGAACTCGACGAGCTGCTACCTCGACTCGCCTACGCGGTCCGCGACGGAATCGGTGCGAGCTGGGTGCGGGTCCGGCTACGCGACGCGGAAGG
>DATCXA010000404.1:0-5494 GCA_036566085.1 Propionibacteriaceae bacterium | reverse complement strand
GGTCCGATCGAGGATATCGGCGAGGAGAGTTGGCGGGCTGATCTCGACGCCAACCTGACTGCCACATTCCTGACGATCAAAAGCTTTCTGCCCGGCATGAAGAGGCGCGGAACCGGAAGCATTATCACCATGTCATCCTCGGCCGGCCGCCGGGCCAGTGCCCGCACGCTCGTGGCGTACGGGGCGGCGAAGGCAGGTGTCCAGCTGCTCACCCAAGACCTCGCTGCCCAGGTCGGTCCCCATGGCATTCGGGCCAATTACATCGCCCCGGATACGATCCTGACTGAGAAGAACAAGGCCTGGATCCCCGAACAGCAGCAGCAAGAACTAATCCAATCCCACCCGCTGCGGCGGCTCGGCACCCCGCAGGACGTCGCGCGGGCCGCCGTGTACCTCGCCTCAGATGAGGCAAGCTGGATCACCGGCGTGATCCTCGACATCAGCGGCGGTGCTGTGATGGTGTGATGCACGGACGTACCTCGGCGCCGAGGTCGAGCTGAGCTCAGACGGTGACCTCTGCATCCACGCCACCAAGTGCATCGGAGGGCTGCCGGCCGTTTTCGACCGGGACCGACGCCCTTCAGTCCTCCCCGACAACACCACCGCGGAACAGGTCAGCGCCGTCATTGAACGCTGCCCGAGGGGCGCCCACCGTCGACTGAGGGGCGCCGAACGAGCAGACTAATACGGTCACCCATGCCTCAGCCGCGTCGAGAACGGCCCCTTGGCGCTACGCGGCGAATAACCAGGCTGGTCATGTGTATATTTCATGATCATTGGATCCCGGCCCGGGCTTGGTTCAAAGTCTGCCTTTGATGATGCGGTGCCAGTAGATCTGGGGCAGCGCGTACCGGTCGAGCCACCACCAGGCGCGGCGGGCGGTGATCTCGTCGGGCACCGGGAGCGAGCGGTGGACGCGGAACTGCCGGTCGTACTCGCCGAAGGAGAGCTCGCCGCGTGCGGTAGCGATCGGGGCCACGGTGTAGCCGTCGTAATGGCTGAGCGGCAGACCCCGGCGGGATCGTTGGATGTTGTCGATCGCGATCTTCACCTGATGTCGCAACGCGCCGCCGGTGCGGGCATCGCCGAGATCGCAGGCATCTCCGACCGCCCAGACGCGTCGGAAGATGCGATGCCGAAGGGTGGCCGGATCGACGGCAATGAAGCCGTTGGTTCCGTCGGCGTCGAGCCCGGAGGCAGCGACGAAGTCGGGCGCAGCGTACGGCGGGTGGAGGTGGATGAGATCCGCGGGCAGCCGTTCCGGCCCGGCTGGGCCGTGAAGCATAAGTGCGTTCCCGCCGGCAACGGCGGTCACCGTGGTCTCGGACCGCAGCGACACGCCATAGCGGTCAAGGTGCCGTCGTATCTCACGGGCAATGGCAGGCACCCGGTGCAACTCGCCGGCGTCGTGCACCAGCATCACGTCAATCTGGTCAAGGACCTTACGGCGCCGCCAGCCGTCGCAGGCGAGGAACAGCGGTTTCAGTGCGGTCTCCCGACCTGAGGCGGGCTGGCCGTGCAACGTGAACACCGCCCGGCCCGACCGCAGCGAGGCGATCATCTCCGCGGTGCGGGCCAGTTGGTCCGACAGGAAGGTTGTGCATACCCGTCCGCCCTGCAGTCCATCCAGAGCACCCGGTATGGCGTCCCAATTGATCCTCGCACCAGGCGCAAGCAGGAGATCGGCTCCTCGCACCATCGTCCCGTCGGCACAATGCACCGAATCGTTCGCCGGGTCGACTCGCGTCGCGCTCGTCTGGTACCAGCGCACCCCGGCCGGGATGAGGTCGGCCTGGAACCGCTCTAGCTCCGATATCTCGCCCAGTCCAACCCCGACGTAGTTCTGCAGCGGCTTATACACGTGCACCGGTGACGGCTCGACCAGCGCCACATCCCCGCACCCCCGTCGCTTCAGCAGGGCCGCGGCGGACAGTCCACCGTTGCCCGCGCCAACCACGACGACGTCATAGTCCAGAGTGCTCATACCGACCATCATGGAAGTATTCCGCCGGCCAGGCGTGAACGGATGACCCACCACCCGCCGAAGCTGCTGAGGTCTCGGCGATAAGTTTGACCGAGCCTCTCGGCTCGAGGGTCATGCCGGGCAGTCTCCTCGATGACCTCTCATCATCGTCACGTCGGCATCGTACGGCGCTGGCACGGCCGCCATCGCAGCGCTTGCGACAGGCTCTCTGCGCCGCCGTACAGACGGCAGCCCCATGGGCACCCCGGGGTACACATGGGTGCCCCACGCCTCGGGCGCACAGAGTTGCTAGCGGCATGGAGACGGCACCCCGGATCCTTTCGCCAGCCACGGCCTGTACGTCGAGGCGCTTGGATTACCGCTCGCCACCGGACCGGACGGCTACTTGCACAGTGAGGCCATCGACGGCAGCCGGAGCTTCGGCGTTTGGCCGCTGACCCAAGCTGCGGCCGGCCTGCTTCGGCCCCCGGAATGGCCGGCGGATCGACCCGCGCCCCAAGCGAGCATCGAGTTCGAGGTCGTGGACGCTGACAACGTGCAGGCCGCTGCCGACGAACTGGCCAGAGCAGGATTCACCCTGGTCCACGAGCCCGTGTACGACCGTGGGGGCAGACCGTCGCTCGACTCCAGTCGTCCGAGGGCATGATCATCGGCATCTCCTACGCGCCCGCGCTGCACCCGTAGCCCCGCTGACGGATCCGCTGTTCCGCCGACTCGGTCAGACCGGCACCACCGGGTCTTCGCCGATATCTGGTTGCGGCACGTCGCGAGCGTGCGCTACTTCACCGGCTGAAGAGCTAAATGGGCTGGCATCGGCACCCGCCGTGTCGGTTGGATCGCACCGCCTAGGCCGCTATACAGCTCCATATGGATGATCAATATCACCCGGTGGCCAGGAGCGAGACAGGCCGCACGGAGGCGTTCAGCGACGGCGTCCTCGCTATCGCCGTGACCCTGCTGGTGCTGGACCTGCACGTGCCGCCCATTAACGCGCTGCAGGAGCCGCTTGCGGTCGCGTTGGCGCGTGAATGGCCAGCGTACGCCGCCTACGTGACCAGCTTCCTCATCATCGGCATTATCTGGGTCAATCACCACGCGGTGTTTGACCTAATCGGGCGGGTGGATCGCAGCGTGTTGTTTCTCAACCTGTTGTTGCTGATGGCGGTCGTGGCCATCCCATTCGTCACGGCTCTGCTGTCGGAGTACCTGCTTGCCGGTAATGGCAATGCGCGAAGCGCAGCGTTGGTGTACTCGGCGGTCATGCTCGCGATGTCGTTCGGGTTTGCCGTGCTCTACAGCTATGTCGCGCTTCACCCGGTGCTGCTGGCCGACGGCGTGGACCCCGGCGTGGTGCGCGGATCCATCGTACGGTTCAGTGCCGTCGGTACTGGGCTATATGTCGTGACGTTGGGCATTGCCGTGGTTAGCGCGCCGGCCTGCCTGGTTGCCCACTTCGTGATCGCGATCTACTACTGTTTCCAGCAGATCCGACCCGGCTCACAGGCCGCCTGATCCCAGGGATGGACAGTACCTAAGTCCAGATACGACGCTCCGGGGCGAGCGGCCAGCAGCATCTCCTTAACGCTAATTCCTCTGCCGACCGTGTTTGCGGTCGCGGCCCAAGGAGTAGGCATTCGCGGCCCCAGCTCACTGCATAAGGGGGCAAGCCCGTAGAGCGGTCGGCTTATGGTATTGGTCCGAGGCTTCCCCGTGGTTCCACAGTGAACGTGAGCACGCTCCTTGGAGAGAAGCTAATCCATACGTGACGTTCTCCATACGCCAGAGCACTGAAAACCCATGGCTCCGCGAAGCTGTCGAATTACTGTAGGCATTGCTGGGACCGTAGCCACGCAATTCGGCGAAAATACTGCTTCAAACTAGCTGACCATTGCAAGTTACTGTGGAGTAGACAGCGGCAAATTCTCGAGTACTATGACCCTTATCCAGCAACCAAAAAAGGGGAAGGAACCAAATGGCCAGCAGGACAATCGTCCTTCTCGAGGACGATGTCGATGGCTCAAAAGCCGACGAAACCATTGAATTTGGCATCGACGGAACCACTTATGCCATCGACCTCAGCAACTCCAACGCCACGAAGCTCCGCGGTGCTCTCGACGGCTACATCAACAAGGCGCGCAAGGTGAGCGGGAAGCGCTCGCCGAGCCGGAAGGCCAGCTCTGCCGTCGACCTCAAAGCGGTCCGTGCCTGGGCTGCCTCCCATGGCATCGAGCTCTCCAGCCGCGGACGTGTGCCTGCCTCGGTACTCCTGCAGTACCGGAGCGCAGGCAACTGAGGCTCGCCAAACCAAAAGAACCGCCCCGTCTGCTGGGCGGTTCTTAGTTTCTACGCTTACTTTCTCAAGCGCTGGAAACTACTTCGTTCCTCCCCGCCATGACCCTCGACCAACGGTGCCGATCGAGCGTCCGTAGGACGGTAGGCATGTGAGAGTGGCTTTCGTCGACCGAGGCTCTTCCGTATGGCTCACTTCCGCGATATTTGCTGCCATTTAGGACACACCGAATCCAGCGGCACCTGCGCAGGGCGGCGTAGACATATTCGTCGAGCCGGTAAGTGGTCAGGATTAGTACCTATGCCCGGCGCCAGCCGACATCGGCCGTTCGGTCGTTTTGTCACGTCGAGCAGCGGCATGCGAATGCTCCATCAGCACCACATCGGGGGTCAGCGCCTGGGTCAGTGCTACTGGCTCCCGCTGTCCTTTGCCTCGCCCACCACGTCGATCGCCTTGTCGGTCTCGAGGATTGTCCGCAGGTGATTTAGGGTTGCAATCTGTTGGTTTCGACAGTGTCGGGGTCGAGTGTCTGACCGATGAATTCGAATGCGGCAGGGAGATTTTCTTCGAAAGTGGGCCGGATTTGGCTCGGAGGAAGGATGAACCCACCTTCGGCCTGACTGATGGGACGCAATTCGATGGTCAATGACCATATTCCATACTCGCCGTATGTCCAATCGGTGGTATCGCCAGCAGTCGGATACAGCATTGAGGCTTGCTCGGGAGTATAGGTCCGGCCATGGACGCTGTAGATGAGCCCATTCATTTTTCGGCAAGCAGCTGCATACCCCCACTGTCGATCGGGTCGACCATTGGATTCGATGTGTATCCCCACGGATAGAGGATCAACTGGGAATAGCTGTGATAGGTAAGCACGCCTGAAAACAGCTCGACGGCTACCAGGTTACGAACCGCACGCACCTCCGGCTCAGAGAAGGCCCGCGGGCCCACGTAGGTCTCGTCTTGCGGGACGTGACTGGATGTGTTGACGTTCAAGATCCCCCACATGTAGCCGTAATTACGGTTCGGGTCCACGCCAAAGCTGCCGTCGGCGTTTTGCCGGCGGTTCTTGCGCCATAGCCGGTTGTCGGTGCGGCTGAATTCGTGTCCATCCGGGTTGATCATCGGTGCCACCCAGATCTCGCCTCGCTGCAGCCACCGCTGCACCGGGTCGGTGCCGGCCACATCCAAGAGATGCTCGGCCAACAGATAGGGCACCT
>DATCXA010000389.1:0-2068 GCA_036566085.1 Propionibacteriaceae bacterium | reverse complement strand
TCAGGCGACGAACCCGACTCTGGGCGATGCTGAACGCGAGTTCGAGATCTGCTCCGCCACGCTCGTCCAGTCGTGCCTCTAGTGTCATCGTCTTCTTACGCCTTTGCTAGTCGGATGCGCCGGCGGATCTGCGGCCTCCCCCTCCGAAAGATAGCTTGCCTGATTCTGCGCGATCAATAGCCACTCGCAAATAGTATTCGTCCACTGCTAACATTTGGTTCAGAAGCGTGCATCTTCCATCCAATGGCGGCCGAGGAGAATTGTCATGGTTTCCGAAACTTCAACGCCCACCGCGGTGGCGCAACAACCGCGGGTTGTGCAGTCCGTCGTCCATGCCTCCGGGCTCCTCAAGGCCCTGCACAAGGCTGGGCGGCCATCCACCCTGAGCGATCTCGCAAGAAAGATCGGCCTCAGCAAACCGGCGACCTATGCGCTGCTGAAAACACTCGAGGTCTCAGGTCTGATCACGAGGGATGCCGCGGCGCGATACCAATTGAGCTGGGGACTCTACGAACTGGGCAGTGCGGTCATCCGCCCACTTGAGTTGGCCAGGATCGCCCGCCTGCCGCTGGACAACCTCGCGCGGACCACCGGCGAGGCGGTGCTGCTGGGCATCCTGGACAACTCGGGTGTGCTTTATCTCGACCGTGGGCAGGACAACGCGTCCTTCACGATGGTGGCCAACACGGGCCGCCGTTCGCCGCTGCACACGAACGCGTCCGGCAAAGTCCTCCTGGCCTATCAGGATCCCGGTTACATCGATGCGGTGGCCTCCGCGCCGCTCCACGCCACGACGTCGTTGACCATCACCGACGCGAACACGCTCAAGCAGGAGCTGACCCGGGTACGTGAACGAGGCTATGCGACCTGCGGTCAAGAGCAGGAGATCGGGCTGTCCAGCATCGCGGTCCCCGTGTTCAACCGGCGCAAGACCGTGGCGGCGCTGGCGGTGGCCGGCCCAACCACTCGTCTGTCACCGGGCGCCCTTCCCGGAATTCTCGCCGCGCTGCAAGCGGCATCGACGAACATCTCGCGCCAACTGGCGTAAACCTGGCTCGACCAGATCGTTAGCTATCGACGAATACTATTTCCGCCTTGCTATTGCCCATCGGGAAGGAGAGGAGATACCTTTCGATCAGTTGAGAGGTGTGCAGTGTGCATAACCGCACGGCACGGTGACGCAGCACCTTAACTCACCGCCTCCTCTCCGCAGTCCCTGCTCACTAGACGGAGGTTTTTGAACATGAAGCTCTTTACCAAAAGGACGGTCGGCATCGCCGCCGCCGTGCTGATGACCGCGGGGGTGTTGACGGCCTGTTCCGCCGACAACCCCGGAAACGAACCAGCTGCCGCCAACGACACCTCGCACGCCAAGATCGGCCTGCTTCTCCCCGAAGTGACGACGCTGCGCTACGAGGAAAAGGACAAGCCCTACTTCACCGAGGCGCTGAAGAAGCTGTGCCCCGACTGCGAACTGATGTACGCGAACGCGAGCTCGGATGCAGCGAAGCAGCTGCAGCAAGCGCAATCCTTCCTGACTCAGGGCGTCCAAGTGCTCGTCGTCGACCCCTATGACGGAGTCGCTGCGGCGAGCATCGTACAGGCGGCCAAGGCCGAGAACGTGCCGGTCGTCTCCTACGACCGCCTCATCCAGAGTCCGGATGTCACCTTCTCCATCTCGAACGACTACGAGAAGGTCGGAGAGTTCCAGGGCACCGCTCTTGTCGACAAGCTCAAGGCCGACGGGGTCAAGCCCGGCGACGGCGGCATCTTGATGATCGACGGCGCGGAGACCGACCCGAACGCCGCAAACATCAAGAAGGGCGCCCACAAGATCATCGACGCGAGCGGCTACAAGATCCTCGCCGAGTTCGCGACCTGGGACCCGGCAGAGGCCCAGGAGTGGGTCTCCAGCCAGCTCACCAAGTTCCGTGACGACATCGTCGGCGTCTACTCCGCCAACGACGGCAACGGTGGCTCGGCCCTCGCCGCGATGAAGGCCATCGGCATGAAGATCCCGCCGATCACCGGACTCGACGCGTCGCTCCCCGGACTGCAGCGCATCGTC
>DATCXA010000382.1:0-3117 GCA_036566085.1 Propionibacteriaceae bacterium | reverse complement strand
CCAATTACCCAGGTCGGTGGATGGCCGCCGCCCGCAACCTGAGTAGACCTGGCGACCGATCTCGGTAGCGGCTGCCGATGATCTTGCCTGCCTCCCAGCCGTAGAACTGAAGGCAGCTACAGATCAACGGGAGGACATCATGATCACCAATTCAGCATCGACTAGCCACACTGGACTCCGAGTGCTGATCGCTGGCGGTGGCATCGCCGGCCTGAGCCTGGCCCGAGCCCTCAAGAACGCGGGACACCATCCACTGGTCATCGAAGGCAACACTGAGTGGCCGATGACCGGCACCGCGCATTACCTGCCGGCCAATGCCCTACGAGCATTGAACGGCCTGGGTATCGGCTCAGAGATCGCCGCTGCTGCTCACCGAATCAACCGGCAACGTGTCACTGGCAGCGGGGGACGCACGCTAGTTGATCTTCCAGTGTCGAGCATCTGGGGAGATCTAGGCGGCTGCGCCGCAATCCGTCACAGCGCGCTACACGAGATCTTGCGCGCTGCCACTGCCGATGTTCCGATACGTCTGGGAACCACGATCGCGGCTCATCTGAGTGATCGAGCAGTAAGGCTCAGTGACGGATCCGTCGAGCACTACGACGTACTTGTTGGCGCCGATGGCGTGCATTCCGTAGTACGCACCGCCGGACTTGGCGGCGCCGAGCCGAGGCCCACCGGCCGCTGGTGCTGGCGCTTCATTGCCAATGGCTGGGACGGCGAGGACGATACCTGGCACGCCCGACTGGCACGTGGACGCAGCCTGCTCACGGTTCCATTGGGGGAAGGCGCGGTCTACTGCTATGCCGACATTGCAACGGGAAACGGTCGGCCGCCCGGCGATTGGCGTCGCTACTTTGACGACTTCAGCAAGCCGATCACCGAGTTGCTTGATCAGGCCGGGCAGGGGTACGCCGCTCAGATCATGGAAGTTGATCAGCCGTACGCGGTTCTTGGCCGCATGGTGTTAATCGGTGACGCGGCCCACGCCATGTCTCCGTCAATGGCGCAGGGTGTTGGACTCGCAGTGGAGGATGCGCTGGTGCTGACCGAGACACTCAGCAGCCTTCCGGTGTACGAGGCGCTGGCCGCCTACGAGCAACGGCGGGCTCCACGGATCGCGTGGGTGCGTGCGCAGGCCCATCGTCGCGATAGCACCCGAGGTCTCAGCCCGGCCGTACGGGATCGGGTACTGCGGCTGACCGGGCGACGCTTGGCGGTTGCGGGCCAGCGAGCCCTGCTTGCCATGCCGTGAGAAGTCTGAGTTGCTCTAGTTTCTAGGGCACTGCTCGCGCAACCAACGCTCGTAGTGCAGGTAAGTTGCTAGGGCAACTCAGCGCGAAAGGCTTCAGCATGAGCAACGCAATCATCAAGCAGCAGGGAGATTCGCCCATCGTTGCCGATAACATCTGGGAAATTCGGCTCGGCGCGGGCTCCTTCATCTTGGGTGCATTGGTCGGCACGCTGGTAACAGCCCCCATGGGACGGCTTACAGCGAAAAGTGGTGCAACGCCGAAGCCGCCGACTCCACGCGGCTGGCCGATCAATTTTGCCCATCGCGGCGGGGCGAAAGTCGTACCTGAAAACACGATTGAGGGATTCCGCGAAGGTTTTGCCCTGGGCGGCGGAGTCGTGGAATGTGACGTACACGCCTCCGCAGAAGGCAGCATTGTCGTCATTCATGACGCAGTCGTTGACCGGACAACCAATGGCAGCGGACCGGTCGCTGAGAAAACAGTTCCGGAATTGCAGAGTCTTGACGCCGGGTACCGCTTTAGCGATGACGGCGGTTTGACGTTCCCGTGGCGAGCTAGGGGCGTCAAGATTCCGACACTGGAAGCCCTGTACCAGGCATTCCCCGAAGCGCCATTCAATATCGAAATCAAGGGCCGGCGTTCCGGCATTGAGGAGGCGGTATTCCGCCACATCGAAGCAGCCGGGGCGATGGAACGCACTCTGGTCGTTTCGGATAGTCGCGGCACGATTTCGCGTTTCCGGAAAATCAGCCAAGGCAAGGTCGCAACGACTTCATCGACCGTTGAGCTGCTGATCTATTGGATCCTTCATGTGCTGCACCTTGGCGCACTGTACGACCCCCCGTTCCAGGCATTGCAGCCTCCGGAGAAGTACAAAGGCGTTTTGCCCGTCGTAACGCGCCGATTTGTGCGCAACGCTCATGACCGTGGCCTTCGGGTCGATGTCTGGACTATCGACGATGAACCAGCCATGCGGCGGCTGTTGAGCTTCGGCGTTGACGGCATCATGACCGACCGGCCCAACCTGTTGACCGCCGTCCTGAACAAATCGGCGAGCTGACAACCGCGTTCACTCTGACCTTGACGGTGACCGCAAGCTTGGAATTGACTTACTGGCAAATGACAAGCCAAGAAGGCCGCCACGCTGCGCCCCATGTGGAGCGGGAACGCGACCCACTCGGGATGATCAACGGCGAAGGGGTCATCACTGGGACTGTGGTGTCAGCTGCTGTCATAGCTGCGGCAGCCGGGCATCTGGAAGAGACGCATCT
Organism: Propionibacteriaceae bacterium; assembly: GCA_036566085.1. Taxonomy (GTDB): domain Bacteria; phylum Actinomycetota; class Actinomycetes; order Propionibacteriales; family Propionibacteriaceae; genus Microlunatus. The sequence goes on along the minus strand of DATCXA010000382.1, from coordinate 590 downwards.
CGTTATTGCGATTCTCGGAACCGCGTTCATCTACTGGCTGGCGCACCTCCACGCGCGGACTCTGGGTGACTCGGTCAAACACCGTACGCATCCCGTGGACGCACTCAAAGAGGCGCTCGCGGAGACCTGGCCGATCCTTGCTGCGGCTATCGTGCCCGCCGTGATCTTGATCGTGATCCAACTGCTGGGCATACAACTCCGTACCGGTGCCTGGATTGCTGTGATCGCTAGCACTGTCCTATTAACCGTCTATAGCTTCCTGGCAGGCCGACGCGGCGGACTCGGCCTGGGAGGCAGCTTGGTGAGCGCTGCCATCGGCGCGTCGCTCGGACTCTTGGTCGTCCTGCTAAAAGCCAGCCTGCACTGAGGCCGGCGGCGAATCGTTGCACCCCCGCCTAGTGATTGGGTGGAGCCATGGATCACTTCCTGCGCCCCGGTTTGCGCTTTGACGTCATCGACTCGGGACCGGCCGACGCACCGGCGGTTGTGCTGTTGCACGGATTTCCCCAGCAACCGTCCAGCTTCGAAGCCGTCGCAAGCCGGCTCAATGCTGAAGGACTGCGAACGCTGACTCCGACGCAGCGTGGCTA
>DATCXA010000363.1:0-4570 GCA_036566085.1 Propionibacteriaceae bacterium | reverse complement strand
CGCAAAGTCACATTCACTTGTAACTCCGCTGTTTCATCTCGACGTACTCATAAACCAGCGGCTCCTTGTGCAGAATAGGCCGGCTATTGTCACCGCCGAATTCCCAGGCTGAGACATATGCGAATTCCTCGTCATTTCGCATTGCCTCGCCGTCCGGGGTCTGGCTCTCGACCCGGAAGTGGCCACCACACGACTCACGCCGGACCAGGGCGTCAATGCACATCAATTCACTCAGCTCTAGGAAGTCTGCAACTCGGCCGGCGCGCTCCAGCGCTTGATTGAGCTCCTCATTTGTGCCTAATACTCGGACGTCAGACCAAAACTCTTTCCGCAGCTCTCGGATCCGAGTGAGAGCCTTCCGCAAGCCTTCCTCACTCCGCTCCATGCCGCAGAAGTCCCACACGAGCCGTCCAAGCTCCTTGTGGAAGGAATCCACCGTCCGACTGCCATTGACCGACAGCAGCTTGTTAATCCGTTCCCGCACCGCCCGAACGGCTTCCACGACTGCTGGGTTGGAGTCATCAATAACCGGAAAGGGCCCGTCCGCCAGGTAGTCGTTGATTGTATTGGGGAGCACGAAGTAGCCGTCAGCTAAGCCCTGCATCAAGGCGCTGGCGCCCAGTCGGTTTGCTCCGTGGTCGGAGAAGTTGGCTTCACCGGTGACATAGAGGCCGGGAATGCTGGCCTGGAGGTCGTAATCGACCCACAGTCCGCCCATCGTGTAATGCACGGCCGGGTAGATCCGCATCGGGGTCTGGTACGGATCCTCGCCTGTGATCTGGGCGTACATCTGAAAGAGGTTGCCGTACTTGGCTTCCACGGATGTCCGGCCGAGTCGCGCTATCGCATCAGCGAAGTCAAGGTAAACGCCGAGTCCGCCGGGCCCTACGCCGCGGCCTTCGTCGCAGACGCTCTTGGCAGCACGGGAAGCAATGTCACGCGGCACCAGGTTGCCGAAGGAGGGATAGAGACGCTCCAGGTAGTAGTCGCGATCTTCCTCAGGGATCTCTCGAGGGTCCCGCTTGTCCTCACCGCTCTTCGGAACCCAGATCCTGCCGTCGTTGCGCAACGACTCGCTCATCAACGTCAATTTGGACTGGTAGTCGCCACTAACCGGGATGCAAGTCGGGTGGATTTGCGTAAAACAGGGATTCGCAAAGTAGGCGCCCTTGCGGTACGCCCGCCAGGTAGCTGTGACGTTGCATCCTTTGGCGTTGGTCGACAGAAAGAACACGTTGCTATAGCCGCCGGTAGCGAGCACTACCGCGTCGGCAAAGTACGTCTCGATGGCCCCCGTCACCATGTCGCGGATGACGACGCCGCGAGCTCTGCCGTCGACGACGATCAGCTCGAGCATCTCGTGCCGGGTATGCATCTCAACGGTGCCAGCAGCGATTTGACGCTCCAATGCCTGGTACGCGCCCAGCAGCAGCTGCTGGCCGGTCTGGCCGCGAGCGTAGAAGGTTCGCGACACCTGGACCCCGCCGAATGAGCGGTTGTCCAGCAAACCGCCGTACTCCCGGGCAAAGGGCACCCCTTGAGCAACACACTGATCGATGATTTGAACGCTTAGTTCGGCAAGCCGATAGACGTTGGACTCCCGGGCGCGGAAATCTCCGCCCTTGACGGTGTCGTAGAACAGCCGATAGACCGAGTCACCGTCGTTGCGGTAGTTCTTGGCGGCGTTGATGCCGCCTTGAGCAGCGATGGAATGAGCCCGCCGGGGTGAATCTTGGTAGCAGAAGCAAGCGATGTTGTAACCCGCCTCGCCCAAAGTTGCCGCCGCGGAAGCCCCGGCCAGTCCGCTGCCCACGATGATCACGTTCAGCTTGCGCCGGTTGGCCGGATTGACCAGCCTGGCGCGGAACCGGCGTTCCTCCCACCGCCTGTCAATGGGCACTTCCGGCGCCTTCAGGTCGGCAATGTCGGCACCCTCGAGATAGAACGAATCGGAATCGAGGGAGTCATAGAGTTCGGTGTTGCTCACAAACACCTCTTGACGCTGCAATAGCCGCGGCTCATCAGTTCACGAACCCGAACAAGATGGCGAAGGGAGGAAGCAGAAAGCCGATTGTGAGCAACCCGGCAACGGCGTACGCGATGACGTTCAGGCGTTGGCGCGCAAGGCTTGAGGTGTTGGCTCCAAGTGTTGTCAGGGCGCTCCAGGTGCCATGCCGGACATGCAAGCCGACGGCGATCACAGCGATCGTGTATGCGAGAACGACCGACCAGATCTGGAAACCATTTACTACCCTGTCGTACGGCGTAACGGCCGCGCCGCCAGGATGAATGATGTTCCACGTCAGGTGCAATAGGTGATAAATCACGAATAGCACGATCACGACGCCGCCCCAGCGCAGGGTGAATGAAGCGTAGGTTCGCTGTACTCCCAAACGGGCTTTGTTGCTGCGGTATCGCCTGACACCGCCGCGTGCCTTGCGGGCTCGAGACCACAGAGTGAACGCCGCATACATGTGGGCGAAAATGCTGACGATCAAGATCACGCGGATAATCCAGAGGACACCGCTGTACGGGAGAATCGGCTCACCGAGCGTCCGCAAATGGTGGGCGTATTCGTTGAATGCCGCGGGCCCGGCAAAGACCTTGAGGTTGCCATACATGTGAGCCAGCAAATAGCCGATCAAGATAAGGCCGGTAACAGCCATCACGGCTTTCAGCGCAACAGTTGACCTAGTCGCCTGCTGCGCAGGGCTCAAGGAAATCGTTGCCACGCAGCCACATTAGAACTCTGCACCGGGTAACAACGACCTCAGACCACCCCGCTGACTGGTGTTTTTGGCCACAGTGTTTGTCGAGGCTTTGCTGCTCGCGCAGTGTTTGATTGCGCGCTGGGCGTGTGCGGGCCAAGCCCTTCTTAAAGCCAGCGGGCGGCCGCATCTTGGGTTTGCTCGGACCACCAGGCCAGCTCATCGGCGTCTCCGACGGCCTTCTCCCAGCCCATCGTGGCTGCCATGGCCAGCAGACAGAGTGAGAGCTGCCGGTCCCACCATGTACCCGTTGCGACGCCGGCACCTTCAAGTGCGTGGCGGTACCGTGCGATCGTGTCGGACTTGCTCTCTGGTATTCGTGACCGGTTGAGGGCCAAGTACCAGGCCAGTTCCCACGCCGGAGGCGCCTCTCCCGGATAAGCCCAATCCAGTACCACGGTCTCGCCGGTCGATCGGCTGCCCAAGTTGCCCAGCTTCCAATCCCCGGCAATGAACGTCTGAGGGGTCTCGGCAAGCAGTCCGGCCAAGGTGGTCGGATCACGATGCACTGCGCTGACGAGCTCGAAGAGTGCAGGATCTCGCTCCGGAAGCAAAGCCCAGCCTCGCTCGGCAACCTGCAGAGTGAGCGGCACGTCGTCGCGGGCTAACTCAGGCGCGATGGTGGACGGTGCGAAGAACAATGGACGACGCGCCAATGAATACAGACCAAGATCATCCCGCCAGCCCATGTTTGCGGCATGCATGAGCGCGAGATGACGGATGAAAACTGCGTGTTGCGACCCAGAGATCGGGTCGTCGCCAGGTGGTACGAGGTCGGCGGAACGATCATGCATCAGCATCGCCATTCGTGGCACTCCGCCGGAATTCTCGAGTGCCATGCCGATCATTGCATGATCAATGATGGTGGGTACGCGGTGGTAGAGACCGGCCTTCCACGCCTGAAACTCCCACTGCGTGTTTCCGGTGAGCCGCATGATCCAGTCGTCTTCGGCGGAAACCACCTTGAGGAAACAGGGGCGCCCCTCAATGATCAACTTTTCGAATGACGCGCCGGACCTAGCATCTGCTGAGCGCACTGCGACGCGGTCGGTTGCGCCATGCAGCAGCGCATCCAGCGAAGGCGCTATCCAGGGCCTGTTCGTCATGACAGCAAGTCCGGGCGTCGCGCCTGCGTCCTTTTGACGGCCTGCTCGCGACGCCATGCGGCGATCTTCTCGTGATGACCGCTGAGCAATACCTCGGGTACGTCCAAACCGCGCCAGCTAGAAGGCTTGGTATACACCGGCCCTTCGAGCAGACCCTCGTTGCCGGCGCCGTAGGACTCCTCGATCAAAGACTCCGGATTGCCGATCACCCCAGGCAGCAGTCGAACTACAGCCTCGATCACCACCATCGCCGCCACCTCGCCGCCACTCAGCACGTAATCGCCAATACTGAGCTCGTCGACGCGCAGTCGCCGAGCGGCGTCCTCCACGACGCGAGCGTCAATGCCCTCATAGCGACCACAGGCGAAGATCAAGTGCTGTTCCGTCGCCAGCTCATGCGCAAGGGGCTGGTTGAAGGGCCGACCAGATGGCGAGAGCACCAGCAGTCGCGGATCGGCTTGTTCAGCCGTCACTGCGTCCAGTGCCAATCCCCAAGGCTCCGGACGCATCACTATGCCCGCCCCTCCCCCGTACGGCGCGTCGTCGACCGTCCGATGTCGATCAAAGGTCCAATTGCGAAGATCGTGAAGGCGAAGATCGACGAGCCCATTCTCGATCGCCTTGCCCACCAGTGACAGGCGCAACGGTTCAAAGTAGTCGACGAAAATCGAGATGATGTCAATCTTCATCGGCTTC
>DATCXA010000362.1:0-5465 GCA_036566085.1 Propionibacteriaceae bacterium | reverse complement strand
TCCGAATCCCAGGCGCCGAGAGTGTCATTCAGCTGATGGGAGGATTCGGAAGTTCATCAGTCCAAACCCAGGGCAACCGACTCCTCAGCGAATTCGCACGACTTGTCGGAGCGACCGCCACTTTCGTCCCGGCTCCTGCCCTGGTTGGCAATAAGGCCATGCGCGAGAATCTGCTGAACGACCCAGCGATGGAATCGGTCGCCAAAGACTGGGCGCGCCTCACCATGGCGCTCGCGGGTATCGGCAGCCTCCCGCCGTCGCCGCTTTTGCGTGCCAGTGGCAACGCTGCTGATCTTGCTGACCAGGACAGGCTCCACGCAGCTGGCGCAGTCGGCGATGTCTGCCTAAGGTTTTTCGACACCGCAGGCAACCTAGTGCCCAGCGCTCTCGATGACCGAGTAGTCGGCATCGATGCCGACACATTGCGCAAGATCCCACGTCGCATCGGTATCGCCGGTGGCCAGAGCAAGCACAGCGCTATTCATGCGTCGGTCACCGGAGGATGGGTCAACGTGTTGATCACCGACACCGGAACCGCCGCCGCGCTGCTGCAGTTCGAAGCTCCAACGACCCCCGATAATGATGATCATGCTGGAGGCTAGTTCGCCTTCGCAGGAGGGAGCTGCACATGACTGATCATCAGCAATTCATTGTTATTCGCCACGGCGAGAGTCAGACCAACGCGACCGACACTTTCCAGGCCGGCAATCAGACCGACTTGGACCCGCTCACCACGCTCGGAATGGAGGACGCCCGGCGCCTTGCGGAGCGTTTCGCGGAGCTGCCCGTCGACGTCATTGTGAGCAGCAGTTACCTGCGGGCACGCAGCACTGCGGGCGCAATCGCTGACGCGACCGGAGCGCCGCATGTGGTTCCGGTATGGAAGGGCTCGTCGTGGGTGGATCTTCCGGCAAAGGACCCTGAGCTGGGGGACCATGTCTCGCTGTTCAGAGAGATAGACGTGCCCTCCGAGCTGCGGGGACTGCGGTTCGATGACCCTCGAGCGCAGGAGATCCAACACGCCGCTCTGTCGGTTGCCGATCAGCCCGACGTCCATTACTCCGATGAAGAGAACCTTTACGACCTGTGGCGGCGCGCCGAGGAAATGCGGCGATATCTGGAGGCACGTACCGAACGGGTGATCGTGGTCGTCGCACACGGCGGTATTAACAAGGTGTGGCTTGCCCACCTGATGTTCACTGCCGTGGCCGGCTTGGACACGCCAACCCAGCTCGCCGCGTACCGCGGATTCACTCGGCTCGGTTGGTGGGACAACACCGGAGTGGTATCTCTCAACTTCAGCCGGCAACAGGGTTGGATGTGGCTGATGACCGACATCCAGCACCTGCAGCCCGAGTACTTCAGCTTCATGCCGAGCGGTCCAAGGGTCGCAGCGTCCCATCCAGATGCCGGAGCCGAGTACCTCGGCGGTATGGAGGATGCGCCCGCCTAGCGATCGCTCCGAAGTTGATCTTCTAGGTTGAATACCTCCGGGATGATCTCCCAGGCCTCGTCGGGAGCGCCGTCGCTCTGAAACAGCTCCGACATCGCAGCCTGCCAGCGCGCATTGACCTCGGTACGCGCCACTCGTTCCTGCACGACGGCAAGATCGTCGGCTTCCGCGTAGCCGATCAAGAGGCCATCGTCGCGCAGGAAGAGTGAATAGTTACGCCAGCCGGCATCGCGCAATGCTTCGAGGAGCTCCGGCCACACCGCACGGTGGGCGTCGCGGTACTCGTCGAGGCGGCTGGGGTCGACGCGGCCCAGAAGGCAGTAACGCGGCATTCACTCGCTCCCCTCATTACCCACGATGATCACCTCGAGAGTGCGCGGCCCGTGCACGCCCTCCACACGATTCAGCTCGATGTCGCTGGTCGCGCTCGGTCCACTGATCATGGTGAGCGGCCGCGTGGCTGCTAGTCGGGCTAGCGCTTGCGGAACATCGGCAACTATCTGGTCTGGGAACACGACGCAGAGGTGATAGTCCGGGATAAGCGTCAGGATTCGGCGGCCCTGCCCGGGTGAACCGTCCAAGATCAACGTGCCGGTCTCGGCGATTGCCACAGCGCAGCTGGTGATCACACCGTCCACACTGTCCAGTTCCGAAACGGTGCGCTGGTAGTCGGCCAACAAGCCATCGGTCAGGACGCTTCCAGAGAAGCCTACGGTCCATGACGAATCCAGGCCCGAGGGTACGACGACGGTATGGGCGCTGCGGTCGGCGAGGGCATTGGCGATGGTCGCCGCAAGATCATCGCCCGAGCACTGCCGGACCAGCGCTCGATAGTCCACCAAGCGATCGATCAGGAGTTCGGTCAGCGCCGCTGAGGAGTCTGACGTGGTCCGATACTCCCGAACGATGTCCTCATAGGGCAGATCCGGCGGCGGCGCGGCGCTGTGAGCGGCCGCTATTCGCGCCAGCACCTCCTCCCGCGCGTTCACCGCTCTCCCTGATGCTCGGCGGCCCACCAGTCGCGGAACGTTTGTTTGGGCGGACGCGCGAAATCCCGAGCATCGGTCCACTGCTTCGCGAGCGGCACTGGCACTTCACCTATCACGTCGCGCTTGCGGCCGAGGATCCGGCCAAGCCGCCCACTGCGCAGCGCGAGCGTCCAGCGCTTCGGTTTGCTCATGACCCACGCCGCCGCACTCATGGCTGATGCCTCCGCACTGGGCACCCGATGCTCGGCGGCGTACGTCTCGGTGTGCTTGGCGCGAAGGTGCACCAAGATCTCCGGAATGTCGATCTTCACCGGACAGACGTCGTAGCACGCGCCGCACAGTGACGAGGCATACGGCAACGATGCGTTGTCCTCGATCCCGGTCAGCTGCGGAGACAAGATCGCGCCAATCGGACCCGGATAGACCGATCCGTACGCGTGCCCGCCGGTCCGCTGGTACACCGGACAGACGTTGAGACAGGCGCTGCAGCGAATGCAGTTCAACGCATCGCGGCCCTCCGCATCAGCAAGCACGGCGGTCCGGCCATTGTCGAGCAAGATCAAATGAAACTCTTGCGGGCCGTCTCCTGGCGTTACACCCGTCCACATGGAGGTATAAGGGTTCATCCGCTCCCCCGTCGATGATCGGGGCAACAGCTGCAGGAAAACCTCCAGGTCCTGCCACCGCGGGACGAGCTTCTCGATACCCATGATCGTGATCAAGGTGTCGGGCAACGTCAGGCACATCCGGCCGTTGCCCTCGGATTCCACAACCCCGAGCGTTCCGGTTTCGGCAATTCCGAAGTTGGCCCCGCTGATTGCCACCGTGGCGGAGAGGAACTTGCGGCGCAGGTGTTGGCGGGCCGCGGCCGCGAGCGCTGCCGGTTCATCGGTCAGCGCGGGATCAACCTCGGCCATCTCGCGTAAGAAGATTTCCCGGATCTCCGCTCGGTTCCGGTGAATCGCCGGCACCAGAATGTGCGAGGGCTTGTCGTGACCAAGCTGCACGATCAGCTCTGCAAGATCGGTTTCCAACGGGGCAATGCCGGCTGCTTCAAGTGCTTCGTTGAGCCCGATCTCCTGTGTAGCCATGGATTTGACCTTGACTACTTCATCCACACCCCTGCCACGAACAAGATCAATGACAATTGCGTTGGCCTCGTTCGCATCGCGAGCCCAATGCACCACACCACCCTGGGCGATTACCGCAGATTCCAGCTGTGCAAGGTAATCGGGCAGGTGTGCCATGGTGTGAACCTTGAGCTGCCGGCCGGCTTCTCGCAGCTCCTCCCAGTCGGGCAGTTCAGCAACAACCTGCGCGCGTTTGGAGCGGATCGTTGTCGTGGCCTTGCCGAGGTTGCGCCGCAACTGGGTGTCTGCGAGCGTCCGCCGCGCGGCGACGGGGAAGCTGTCCTCCCCCCGAAGGTTCCCGACGCCACGCGGCGAAGTAGGAGGCATGGCCGGTATGCCTAGCATCACGGGCGCGGTCATAGCACCGCCTCCGGTCCGGCGTGTACTTCGGCCTGTTGCTCCGCACGACCGAGCACCATCGGCTTCTCTCGGGTCGCAGCCAAGATTTGCGCGAGGTGAACCGTCTTGGCGCCAGCCCGAAGGCGAGACAGCCCGCCACCGATATGCATCAGGCAAGAACTGTCACCGGCAGTGCAGATCTCCGCGCCGGTGTCCAGGACATTGCGCATCTTGTCCGCGAGCATGGCCGTTGAGGTATCAGAGTTCTTGATCGCGAACGTGCCACCAAAGCCACAGCATTGATCAGCTTCCGGCAGCTCGACAAGTTCGAGGGCATCCACGGCACGCAGCAGCTGGATCGGCTTGTCGCCGACCTGCAGCATTCGTAGCGAGTGGCACGTCGGATGATAGGTCACACGGTGCGGGAAGTAAGCACCCACATCGGTGACGCCGAGCACGTCGACGAGGAATTCCGACAGCTCGTAGGTCTTGGCTGCCACCGCCTCTACCTGCTCCACCAGAGCCGGCGATCCAAACCGCTTCGCGATCATCGCATGCTGATGACGTACCGAGCCGACGCAGGAGCCGGACGGCGCAACGATGGCGTCATACGGTGCGAAAACTTCAGCGAACCGCTCGACCAGCGGCATCGCCTGTTTTTGGTATCCGGTGTTGACATGCATCTGTCCGCAGCAGGTTTGCTCCGTCGGGAACTCGACCGTCTCGCCCAGCCGTTCCAGCACCTGCACTGTCGCCTTTCCCACCTCGGGGAACATGGCGTCGGCCAAACACGTGATGAACAGGGCGAGTCTCACTTCTCAGACCTCCTCCGCCGACGCCAGCTGCCAGTCGCGCGCACGATTGTGAGGTGCGCGGTAAACCTAGTGAAGTTCAATGGTCTGGACCGCAGCGAGTTGGTCGCGGATGAAGCGGTTCGCATGGGCGGCCAGGTCGTCGCCGTCGTTCCATAGGTTCCGCCAGATGCCGAGCGTGTTGCTCAGCGTGGGTGAAACGACCGCAGATGAGAAGGACTCGAAAGCGATCGGTCCGTCGTAATGGATCCGGTCAAGGGCGCGAAAGGCGCTGCCGAAGTCAACTGAGCCGGTTCCGAGGTAGCCACGGTGGCTTTCCCCGATATGCAGATAGCCGAGCCGATCGCCAACATCGAGGACCGGTTGAAAGAGGTCGGACTCTTCGATGTTCATGTGGTAGGTGTCGAGGTGTACGGAGACGTCTGGCCGATCGACCTCCTTCAGGAACTCCAAAGCCTGGCGGCCTGTGTTGATCAGGTTGCTCTCGTAACGGTTGACAACTTCCAACGACAGTCGGATCCCCAGCGACGACGCTCTGCTGGCGAGCGATCGGATCGCCTCGACGCTGCTCGCCCGACCGGTCGCAGAGGCGGGCGCCATGTGCTTGCGCATGGACCCATACAGCACTCCGCACATGTGGGAGCCGCCCATCTCCGCGGTCCTGTCCAAGGCCGTGTCGAGCAGGCGCTGGCCGGCGGCGACGATCGAGGGGTCGTCACTGCTGACATCGGCGTCGGCCGGC
>DATCXA010000358.1:0-11293 GCA_036566085.1 Propionibacteriaceae bacterium | reverse complement strand
CCGATATCCGCGGGCGTCACTCGAGGCTCCAGCCGCTTGCGGTCAGCTGCCTTCGGCTCACAGCGAGTGTCCGGCGACGGCTCCAAGATCACCAAACGGGTGCGATCGGGATCCCAACGCCTCCGCTCGGCACGACTCGGTGCCGGCCTAACCCGGGTTCCTCCGGCGCCGGTGATCGACGCCGCTCGAGCAATCATGAAGGATCCCCAAGTCCCTGAGGACAAGCGCAACTGTGCGAACTGCGGCTCGCCGGTCGGGCGATCACGAGACGGGCAGCCGGGACGTGCCGAAGGCTTTTGCCCGAAGTGCGGCACGCCCTTCTCCTTCACCCCAAAGCTGCAGCCCGGCGAGCTGGTGGCCAACCAATACGAGGTAGTCGGCTGCCTCGCCCATGGCGGACTGGGCTGGATCTATCTCGCAAAGGATCACAACGTCTCGGATCGCTGGGTCGTACTGAAGGGCCTGCTGAATACCGGCGACAAAGATGCGCTGGCCGTAGCGATCGTAGAGAAGCAGTTCCTTGCCCAGGTCGAGCATCCGTTGATCGTCGAGATCTACAACTTTGTCACCCACGGCGATGCCGGCTACATCGTTATGGAGTACGTCGGCGGCACCTCACTCAAGCAAATCTTGAAAGACCGGATGCGGGCCAACAACGGTAAGTTCGATCCGCTGCCGGTTGATCAGGCGCTGGCATACATTCTTGAGATCTTGCCGGCCTTCAGCTACCTTCATGATCTTGGTCTGATCTACTGCGACTTCAAGCCGGACAACTTGATCCAGGTCGGGGATGCGGTGAAGCTGATCGATCTTGGTGGGGTACGGCGCGCTGATGACGAAGAGTCTGCAATCTATGGCACCGTCGGCTACCAGGCACCTGAAGTGGCTCAGGTCGGCCCCAGCGTGGCATCCGATATTTACACGATCGGTCGCACTCTGGTGGTGTTGATGATGGAGTTCCGGGGCTACCAGACCAAGTACGTGGCAAGCCTGCCGCCCGTCGAAGAGACGCCGCTGTTCGCCGAGCACGACTCGCTGTACCGACTGCTGGCGAAGGCCTGCGCAGCCGACCCCGCCGACCGTTTCGCCTCCATCGATGAGTTCCGGGTGCAAATGCTCGGAGTTCTTCGGGAGGTGGTTGCCCAAAAGACGCCTGGCACGGCTCTGACCTCGGCCACCTCGGTGTTGTTCGAAGCGCCCACTATCACCAGCGAAGCGCTGGAGTGGGATGAATTGCCCCCACTGCGGGTTGATACCAGCGATCCCCAGTACGCCTGGCTGGTCAACATCGCCTTCGAGGACCCGGAAGAGCGCATTGTCGAGCTTCACAAGGCGCCAGTAGCAACCGCTGAAGTGCGGCTGGCTCAGGCTCGGGCGGCCTTGGAGCTGCGGCGTCGTGACCTCGTGGACCAGATCGTCAACGACATGTTGGTCGAGGACCCGTGGGAATGGCGTGCCGTCTGGGTCGGTGGTCTTGCAGCTCTGGATGCCGGAGATTTCGCATCGGCACAATCGTCCTTCAACGCCGTCTACGGGCAGGTGCCAGGCGAATTGGCGCCCAAGCTGGCGCTAGCCCTGGCTTGCGAACGTGGTGGCGAATGGCAGATCGCCGAAGGGCTGTATCAGACCTGCGCCAGCACTGATGCCAACTATGTCGCTCCTGCGGCATTTGGGATGGCACGAATCCGTGAGGCTCGCGGTGATGTGGCCGGCGCCGTCGAGGCGCTGGATCTGGTGCCGTCGACCAGCCGCAGCTACCCGGAGGCGCGTCGGCTACGCGCACTCAAGCTTTACGAATCCGGTCAAGGGCTACCGGCTCTGGCCCAGGCGATGGACAGCATCAACGGCGTCCAGCTGGATCCGCGGGACCGCGGCGAGCTGACAGCCCAAATTTTGGAACGGGCCATTTCGGAGGTGAGCAAGAACGGCGCCAAGACCGGTGTCAGAGTCGGTGCCTACGAGGCGCAGGAGGACACCTTGCGCGACGGATTGGAGACCACATATCGCCAGCTCGCAGGAATCGAGACCAACGAGCGGCGCCGCTATGAGCTGGTCGACAAAGCCAACGCCGTACGACGGTGGACCCTACGATGACCCTACGATGACCGACCACCTGACGCAGTCTGCTATGCCCAAAGCCGGCCCAGCGGCTGACACCCCACCGCCAGTCGCTATCAGGCAAGCTGACGGGACTCTGAGCTGCCCGCACTGTGGCGCTGAGGTTACTGCTGCTGAGGCATTCTGCGAAGCATGCGGAGGACGCCTTGCGCCCACGTCTGCTGGACCTGCCGAAAATGCCGACGAAATGGCGGCCCCGATCGACATCACTCGGTCGATCAGGACCGAGGCAGAGGACGAGGAGACCGTTGCCGTTACTCGTCCCTGCGCCAACTGCGGCGGCGTCATTGGGCCAGACGGTTACTGCCAAACCTGCGGAACCAAGGCGCCCGCCGAGCGGGATCACTACACCGAGCAACCGGCATCGTGGGTTGCCGCCTGCTGTGACCGCGGCGTACGACATCACCGAAACGAAGACGCCACCGCCGTCGCGTCCGAACCCACACCGGGCTCCCGTGCCGTGCTCGTGGTTTGTGATGGCGTGTCCACCTCACTCGACTCTGATGTCGCCAGCCTTGCGGCCGCCCATGCGGCGCGCGAGGTCTTGGTCGCACACCGGCCCGCGGGTTTGGGAACCCCAGCGAGTCGGGTCGCCGCCATGTCAAACGCTGTAGTGAAGGCGGCTGCATCGGCCAATGCTGCGGTAATCGACAGCACTGCGGCCGGAAGTGAGAACGCCGCGTCATGCACGTTCGCCGCGGCAGTTGTCGAGGGTAACCTCGTAGTCTTCGGCAACGTCGGTGACAGCCGGATCTATTGGATTCCTGATCATGGCTCCGGCGGCGATCCGATCGAACTTAGTGTCGACGACTCGGTCGCACAGGCGCGAATTGCCATGGGAACTCCTCGCGATGAAGCGGAAAAAGGCCCGCAAGCTCATGCGATCACCAAGTGGCTCGGGCGTGACAGCCCGGACTTCTCGCCACGTACCGGCTCCCTCACCATAGGATCCCCCGGCTGGGTTCTGGTTTGCTCCGACGGCCTGTGGAACTACGCCTCAGAAGCCGCCGCGATCCAGTCGCTAGTCGAAGAGCTGAGCCCTTCCGACTCCGATCCACTCGCCCTTGCCGTAGCTCTCGTTGACTGGGCCAATGGTTGCGGCGGCAAAGACAACATTTCGGTGGCGCTCGCCCGTTTGTAAACCCCAGTTTGTTGGAGCTGCTCGGCAATGCCGACGCTCGCAGCTAGACGGGCGCGCTGAGTTGCCTGAGTTCCAGGCATACTGAACCGAATTAGCCAGGATGCGAAAGGAAATTTGATCATGGCCGAGTTCACCGCCGAGGTGTACCAGAACGAGTTCCTGCCCGAAGGCGGCACCGATGTCAATGCCATCGTCACAATTACCTGCCAGGGAGCCGGGGCCGCCGGGCAAACCGGGTCTGGTGATGCCGGGGAGATCATCATCGTCGACACCTCTGGTTCGATGGGCCGGGCCAAGCTGGAGGCGGCCAAGGTGGCAGCCTCGGCCGCGGTAGATCAGATCCTTGACGGCACCTGGTTCGCTGTGGTCGCCGGCACCCACCAGGCTTACCTGGCGTTCCCGTTGGTACGCGCTGGTAGGGGCATGGTGCAGATGGACAGCAACATGCGGCAGGCCGCGCACCTGGCCATCAGTCAATTCCGCTCCGATGGCGGTACGGCTATGGGAACTTGGCTGGCCCTTGCCGGCCGCCTCTTCGACTCCGTACCCGGGCTTGTGCAGCGGCACGCGATCTTGCTGACCGACGGCGAGAACCACAACGAGACACCGGAACAGCTGACAAACGCGATCATGGGCGTAACGGGAAAGTTCCAATGTGATTGTCGAGGCGTCGGCGTCGACTGGCAGGTTGCTGAGGTTCGGCGGATTGCACAGGCGCTGCTCGGTACCGTCGACATCATCCCGGAGCCGGATCAGATGAGTCAGGTCTTCGCCGAACTCATGCAACAGTCCATGAGCCGGGGAGTGGCCGACGCCCAGTTGCGGGTGTGGGCACCGCAGGAGGCTCAAGTGCTCTTCGTGCGACAGGTGTCGCCGACCGTGGAGGATCTGACCTCACGCCGCGTTGAAATCAATCCGCTCACCGGCGGATATCCCACGGGATCGTGGGGCGATGAGTCCCGTGACTATCACGTCAGCGTGCGGCTCGGCGCGAAGGCCATTGGGCAGGAGCAGCTGGCCGCGCGCGTCCAGCTTGCTGTTCGCAACGAGGTGGTCGCCCAAGGCTTGGTCAAGGCGAAGTGGTCCGACGACGAGGGCCTGACTACCCGGATAAATCCTGAGGTGGCCCACTACACCGGCCAGACGGAGCTTGCGGAGGTGATTCAGGAGGGCCTGGCTGCCAAGTCTGCCGGTGACGAGGAGACCGCCACCATGAAGCTGGGCCGCGCTGTACAACTGGCAGCCGAGACTGGCAATGAGGAAGCGACCACTCGACTGCGCAAGGTGGTCGACATCGAAGATTCCGAAACCGGTACCGTGCGTCTGAAGCGTGCTGTGGCCAAGGCAGATGAAATGGCCTTGGACACAGCGTCCACCAAGACGACCAGGATCAGGGGATGATCGCTCCCCTCGATCAGGAGAATGTGCGACCAATGACTTTTATCCCAGTCTCGCCCCTGAGCCCGGCGCCAGGTGGCCGACGATGATCGCCGTCTGTCCAGCGGGCCACTCCTCGCTGGCTCAGGACTACTGCGATGTGTGTGGCAGGCCTATTGATTCCGCAACGGCGGCGCCGGCGCCTATTTCGGCCAGCACTGCCTCACCGGCCAGCACTGCCACCTCACAACCAGGACGCCAACCCTGTCCGAACTGCGGCATGGACAACTCCGTCGATGCCCTGTTCTGCGAGAACTGCGGCTATGACTTCACAACGGGCACTCCACCCAGGCCGCCAGTCACATCTGCGCCTATGAACGGACCCTCGGCTGATCAATCGTCGGCATCGCAGCCTGTCGTCTCGACGTTTGGCAATGGCAGCCAGGCCCCTGAGACATTTGACTGGGTAGCTGAGATGTGGATCGACCCGGCCTGGTATGAAGCCCAGCAAAGTCCAGATCCCATGCCCTCGCCGGGCCTTCCAGTCGTGATACCACTGCGCTCGAAGTCGATCTTGGTAGGTCGTATCTCGCGTAGCCGGAACATCAATCCTCAGATCGACTGTGAACCCGACTCCGGCGTCAGCCGACGCCAGAGCCAGTTGACCACCGATGGCAGCCGCTGGTGGGTCGAGGATTTGGATTCCGCCAATGGAACGTTTGTTGCCGCTGCCACGGATCCGATTCCCAGCAACCCGATTCCGATCGGCGTTAAGCATGAACTTGCCGCTGATGATCGAATCTACGTTGGCGCGTGGACCCGGATAGTGATTCGTCGTGCCACGGAGGACGAGAAAGCGAATCTGGGTTAGGGTTCCGATTCCTGCAACGCTCTGCGCGAACACCGCAGGGTATCGGGTTGAGCGTGTGGCACCGTTACTCCAGTGCCACCCTGCGGCACGTCAGCTCTCACCAGGAGGAACAGTGGAGGTCAAGGTCGGAATTCAGCACGTCAATCGAGAGATCGTGGTGGAGAGCAGTGAGTCGGCTGTCGACATCGAGAAGGAACTGCTCAGCTCAATTGCAGACGGTGGTGACGGAGTTTTCACGCTCACTGACGAGCGCGGCCGCAAGGTGCTGATACCGGTGCGGAAGATCGCCTATGTCGATTTGGGTGAGGAGAACGCCCGCCATGTCGGATTCGGCGCGGTTTGACCTCGGCTTGTCCGCTCGCACAATTTGATCGGATGTTCGCTCGCGCAATCGCGCGGCGGATCCGCCGCTCGCGAACCCTCGTTCCACTCGGGTTCAGGCCTGAAGGCCGAGCTTGGCCATGCGGCGCGTGTGGTTCTCCACCAGTCGTGAGAACATCCGGCTGATCGCGGCAAGATCCATGCCGGGACGATCTACTGTTCCGGTCAGCAAGTGGGTGAGGGCGTCTCGGTTCGCCGCCACTCGTTGAGCCTGGCTCAGCGCCTCCCCCACCAGCCGACGTCCCCAAAGCGCCAACCGCCCGGCCACCCGAGGATCGGCAACGATGGCAGCGCGCACGCTCTCGACCACGAAATCCGCATAGCCCTCGTCGGCCAGCACTTGATGGACCAGAGCACGAGTGTCCGCTTCCACGAACGCCGCGACCTCCCGGTAAAAGTCCGCAGCAAAGCCATTGCCGACATAGGCCAATACCAGACCCTCCAGCCAGTCCTTCGGCTTGGTATGCGCATGAAATTCATTGAACGGAGCGTGGAACGGCTTCATGGCGACCATCACGTCAACGTCTAGTTCCGCGAGTCGCGCACGTACCGTCTCGAAGTGTGTGATCTGCAGGGCAGCCAGCGACGCCATGTACACCTTGTCGGCCAGAGTGGGAGCCCGGCGTGCGTCCTCAGCCAACCGATCGAAGGCCGCTAGGGCCCCGTACGCCAAGACGCCGAGCAGATCGACGACGCCTTGCCGGTACTCCGGCTCAGCAACCCACGGCTCTACCGGCTGAGGCTGCTGCGACGCATCGTTCATGGTTCGCAGACTATTGCGACCCTCCCTAAGAGCTGGCAACGGAGCCGGCGGCCTGACCGGATCGCATGAGGGTTTCGACGACCGCCGCGCAGAATGCCGGCAGATCATCTGGTGAGTGACTGGTTAGGAGATTTCCATCAATAGCGACCTCCTGGTCGACTACGTGGGCACCGGCATTGCGTAGATCGGTACGGATGCTGGCGTACGAGGTGAGTGTCCGACCAGACACAACTCCGGGCCGGAGTCCACAAAGTCTCGGACGAATGCAATTGCAGCTTCGTCCAGCCGCAACTTGTCCGGGTTGACCGTGCCGCCTGGCAGCAGCAAGGCGTCGTAGTCCTCGACCGATGCATTAGCTACCAGCCCGTCGACCGGAAAGGTGCCAGCGGCCTCCAGGTCGTGGTTACGGGCTTGGATCTCGCCATCGTGCAAGGACAGCAGATCGGTTTCGGCTCCTGCCTGTCGCAGCGCATCGCGTGGTTGCTCTACCTCGACCCGCTCCACGCCGTCTGCGGCCAGAATGGCCACTCGTTTTCCTCGTAGTTGTGCTGCCATTTCCTACTCCCGTTCTTGATGTTGCGCACGCGGTTGGAGATCGGTTACCCGGGGTGCCGATCAGTCATGCCCTTGCCGATGTAGAAGGTTTGGAAGCGTCAATCTTCTAGTGCCGGTCAACTGGCTCCCGTCCTGACGGCGACGATCTTGGATGCGATGAGCCGAGCGGCGCTCTCGGCGGACATTCTCGCCGAGTCCACTACCAAGTGCTTTCTCCTCCAGGGTTCGTACTCCCGCTCCAGGACCGCTGACCACGTCGGCTTCCCCAGCCCTTCGACATCCGACGTACGAGTCTCGACACGACGACGATGCTCGGATTCATCCGAGCAGACAACCTCCACCTCGAGAATCGCCGCGCCGTTTTCGGCAGCGATTTTGGACCAGGAATCGCGAGTCAGCGCAATGGGGTTGACGCATTCCACGATTACGTCCAAACGCAGCTGCAGCTGCTCCTGGGCCAACTCGTACGCCACTGCGTAGCCGGCGGGCCCAAGTGGGTGCGATAATGCGGACCAGGCGACGATCGCATGCTCGATGCGGTCGACTCGCAGGTACGGCGCCTTGTTTTGCTCGGCGAGGATTCTCGCGATCGTCGACTTGCCCGTCGCCGGAAGACCGCCCACCACAACGAGCACTGGTCGCATGGTTACACCATCTCGCGTCCCACTCCGCTTCAATTATTGAGAACTCCGCGCTAGCTGCAAATGATGCTGAGATCGCGTAGCTGATGCGGAGTGATTGGTCACGGCTGAAGGCGGCTCGCGTCGTAATCCTGGCTGCCGGCCGACATGCCTCAAACGCGAGCGAGCGCAGGCAAACCGCACAAAGCGTTCGACTCGAACACAGATTTCGAGACCTGACTTTTTCCACCCTGCAGATCAGTCAGTAAGATGTGTCAAGTTTGCAACCGACGATCGCCATCTCATCACAACGGATAGGCGCCGGTCGCGACCCATTGACCTTCCATTGAGGCGGAACTCTGAATACCGAAGCAACACCTGAAAACCACATACAGCCGAGCGTTGAGACTGAAGGCGAGCAGGAAACTTTCACCCGACTTGGCGTACTTCCTCCGATTGTGCAAGCCCTCGATGACGTTGGCATCACAACGCCATTTCGAATCCAGACGCTGGCGATTCCTATTGCCCTGACTGGCACCGACATGATTGGTCAGGCTCGCACCGGTACCGGCAAGACTCTGGCCTTCGGCGTTCCCTTGCTGCAACGGATCGTGGTGCCCGGCGAGCGTGACTATGCCCATCTCTCGAAGCCGGGTGCTCCGCAAGCGCTCGTGGTGACCCCCACCCGAGAGCTGGCCAGTCAAGTCAGTTCCGATCTTGGGGCCGCTTCGACTCACAGGCATGCCAGAGTGATCACCGTTTACGGCGGCGTCGGCTACCAAGATCAGCTCAGCGCACTCAAAAGCGGCGTTGACGTTGTAGTCGGCACCCCGGGACGGCTGATCGACCTTCTCGAGCGGGGCGCTCTTGATCTTGCTCATATCAAAGTGCTGGTGCTCGACGAAGCGGACAAGATGCTGGATCTCGGCTTCCTGCCGGATGTAGAGCGAATCCTGGCGCAGACACCAGAACTACGGCAGACCATGTTGTTTTCAGCCACGATGCCAGCGGCCATCGTCTCGCTCGCGCGGCACCACATGCGTCATCCAGTCAATATCCGTGCTGAGTCGCCTGGTGAGACAGCGACTGTCCCGGCCACCGCTCAGTTCATCTATCGAGTCCACGAACTAGACAAACCTGAAATCGTGGCTCGCACTCTGCAGGCCGAGAGCCGCGGCCGTGTGATGATCTTTTGCCGGACCAAGAGAGCGGCGCAGCGATTGGCCGATGATCTTGTCGACCGCGGCTTCACCGCAGCGTCGATTCATGGTGACCTCAACCAGTTGGCGAGAGAGAATGCCTTGCGACGCTTTCGGCAAGGACGTGTTGACGTCTTGGTGGCGACCGACGTAGCAGCACGTGGCATCGACATCGAGGGTGTCACTCACGTGATCAACTACGAATGTCCCGAGGACGAGATGATGTACGTGCACCGGATCGGACGTACCGGGCGCGCCGGAGCTTCTGGAATTGCGATCACCTTCGTCGACTGGGCGGACCAAACACGTTGGCACGTGATCAACAACACCTTGGGTCTGCCGTTCGAAGAGCCGGAGGAGACCTACTCCACCTCACCGCACCTCTATCACGATCTAGGGATTGATCCTGCAGCAAAGGGTCGGCTTGCTCGCGCCGGCTCGCAGACCCCCGAGTCTCAACCGTCCAAGCCGGCCAGCACTCGGCGGCGCACCGACAGCGCCAGGACTCGGCGTCGACTCCGCAATGGCGTCCCTATCGAAAGGGACGCCGCTACGACAGCATCGCGTGATCGTCGGCGAGCAGTATCGCGTGAAGGCACGCGCTAACGAGCCAGTCCGAGCGGTTTGCCGACCACCACAAGATTGCTGTCATAGCCGCCGCGGTCGCGGTGGAAATTTCCAGTGCACGTGATCAGTACCAGCCGATGCGGCCCGGTTTGCTTGAGTGCTTGGTTGTCCGTTGCAAGCGCCTTCTTCGCGACCCTTCGCACCGAAGTCACCCGATACTTGAGTCGGTGTGAGTCGGAGCGCAGCGTAATCGTGTCGCCGACTTTGATCCTGAGCAGCCGAGCAAAGAAGCCAATGCCTTCAGTGGCTGAATCGACGTGTCCTGCGATCACCGTCGAGCCATAGGGCTCGCCCGCAAGAGCACTGCCATCCCACCAACCCACGTGCTGGACGTTCTCGGGCACCTTGAGTACGCCGTCGACAGTGGCCGCAGGGAGCACTTCCGCGCTCGCCTTTCCGGGCAGTGTGAGTCGCTTTGGAATAAATTCGACCCGCTGACTCGGAGCCGGTCGACCCTGGCGCGCCGGGGCGACAGAAGAGTGACCACGCGCCGTATCATCCGGGGAGATCGCGATACCTGACGTGGCATCAGCAGTGCAAGCGGAGAGGCATGCCAGCAAGAACAGCACCACGATGGGACGACCGACGATGGGATGACGCAGTCCCGGTCGACGCCCCTCCAGGCGCCGGAACCGGGACCGCAAGGCTCGTAGCGTCAACGCGCCAGGTTCACCTCCAATGCCGGGCCGTCACCGACAGCCTGACCACCGGTTCCAGTGTTCACCTTCGACGGCTTACCGGAGCCCGTTGTGGTGGCGGTAAGGACATGCACGGCGACGTTCATGGTCTTCTTTTCCGGGTCACCGACGGCATAGACGCGGTTGATCGCGCCGCCCTTGACCGTAAGGCTGACCGGACCGAAGAAGACGGGCTTGGTCTCCCCAGTCGGCACGATGGACACCTTGTAGGTAGCAACAGGGACCATCAGCTGCAGCGACTCGCCGTTGGCGATATTCGCGAACAGCACTTGGTCGTTCACCCGGATATCGGCTGGCGGCACGGCCGCAACGTGCGAAACCACGAGCGAAGCCTTGCCCTTGGGCACCTTCACATCGTCGTACTTGTACACCGTCACCAGAGGATCACCTGATGAAGAAGCCGGCAAATGGGCGACGACGTCGGCCTTGGAGCCTTCCTTGATCGAGAAAGTGTTCTCCAGGATCTTCGTTCCGTTCTCGCTGAAGGTCACCATTCGACTACCAGGCTTGACCTTGAATGGACCGGCCACGGCCGCCGTCTTGACGCCCGTAGCAACGGAATTTCCGTCGATATCAACGTCGAGGTCCTTGCCGGGGAGGCCTTGCACAATATAAATCTCGGTGTCATTGGCTGCGTAGCTTGGACTGATCGTCAACCCTGCCAACGCCAAGACTCCCGCGATTGCTAGAGCCAGTTTCGACCATCGCGCTGCGCGCTTGGTGATCACGATGTATCCACCCCGTCTTTGCTCGTCGTTTCTCCCCAGAGACTCAAAGATCCAAGGCGTAATATAGGCCCCCGGACCGCTGCGCCGTCGAGTATCCGACAAAAGCGTTAGCCGATTGCGACCGGGGGTGCGGCCTTGGACAAAATGACCGCGGTTGGTCATGCACGAATAGCTGGGCTGCGTCGCGCCCTGGGCTTGGTATTGATAGGCGGACT
>DATCXA010000348.1:0-2823 GCA_036566085.1 Propionibacteriaceae bacterium | reverse complement strand
GCGTCGCAGATTGGCGTCATCGAAGTTGGCCAGCCGGTTCGCCGAGGCGCGCACCTCGCGTCGCATCCGGCGCTCCTCCCACACCAACAGCGACTCATGTGCGCCAAGCTTCGTCAGTAACGCCGCAATGGCATCGCCGTCGCGGATGACCACTCGATCCACGTTGCGGACCTCGCGGGCCTTCGCCGAAATCCCAAGGCGACGCGCAGCACCGACCAGGGCAAGCGCAGCCTCGGGACCAGGACAAGTCACCTCCAGGGCCATCGAGCGGCCGGGTTCAGTCAGCGATCCGTGTGCCAGGAATGCGCCGCGCCAAGCGGCAATACAGTCACAGAGGCCGCCACTCACCACTTGCGGCGGCAGGCCGCGGGCCGGGCGGCCATGGGAGTCGATCAGACCGGTCTGCCGCGCTAACGCCTCGCCGTCCTTGATCACCCGGACGACGTAGTGCGTGCCGCGCCGGATGCCCGAGCCGTTCACGATGACCAGCTCGCTCGGGTGGCCGAAGACCTCGCTGATGTCGGTTCTGAGCCGTCTGGCAGCAGCGCCGGTGTCCAGCTCTGCTTCAATGACGATCCGACCGCTGACGATGTGCAGACCACCGGCAAACCTGAGGGTCGCAGCAACCTCCGATTTGCGATCACAGGGCTTGGTCACCTTGATGGTCGCCAGCTCTGATTTCACCTGGGCGGTCATGGCCATTGCTGAATGATTACACAGCTATGCCATGCATCTTGGTGGTTTGACAGGAAGCTAGGTAAACGTAGGTTGCTTGCGGTCTGCACTGGCTGCAACCTGTGCCAGCGCACGAAACCTGCCTTCAGTTAGCTTTCGATAGCGGTCGAGGGAGTTCTCAGACGCCCAAGATCTCCGCGTACGCGGCGGCCAGGCGAAGTGGGTCGTGCCGCGGCGATCCGTCCCGCGCGGCTAGGTCGGCGACCACCACGCGCGCTCCGAGAGCTTCCGCTCGAGAGCCAAGGTGCGGATCGTCAGAGGCAAAACCGCTATCAACGAGTACGACGTCGAGCCGCAGGTCTGGAGCGTGATCGGCGAGCAACTCAATGTGCTTGGCGGCTGAGAATCCCGCTGTCTCACCGGACGGTTCGAGGTTCAGGGTGAGGATCCGCCGCGCTTCCGTAGTGCGAATCGCTTCGGCCAGCTTGGGCACCAGCAGATGTGGAATGACAGAGGTAAACCACGATCCTGGCCCTAGGACGATCCAGTCAGCCTCCAAAACGACCTCGATCGATTCCGGACACGCCGGCGGATCATGCGGAATCAGCCGTACCGAACAGACCTCTCCCGCAGTCGTGGCGACTCGTGCTTGGCCGCGGATCTCAGAGATCTCATCTGGCTTCTCCGGCTCGAGGCCGATCACCTCGGCAGCGATTTCCAATGGCACCGAGGCCATCGGCAACACCCGACCCTTGGCACCCAACAGCTTCGCCACCATATCCAGGCCTGCGACCGGATCCCCCAAACGCTCCCACAGCCCGACGATCAGCAAATTGCCGATTGCATGATCATCTAATGGACCATGGGTATTGAACCGGTATTGCAGCACATCGGCCCAGGTACGACCAGACTCATCATCGCCGCACAGCGCAGCCAGGGCCATGCGGAGGTCTCCGGGAGGAAGGCAGTGGAGCTCGTCGCGGAGCCGGCCGGATGATCCGCCGTCGTCAGCCACAGTGACGATTGCGGTCAAGTGATCCGTCACCCGTCGCAGAGCAGTCAAGGACGCGGCGAGGCCATGCCCCCCGCCAAAGGCCACCACAGTTGGAAGGCTGGGACCCAGAGAGCCCGACGCAAAACTGCGGGGCACGTCGCGGGAGATCACTCTCGGCCTAGGTCGCGATGCAGAACGGTGGTCGGCAGACCCGTGGCCCGCAGCCGGCGCGCCAACTCCTCTGCCATTGCTGAGCTGCGATGTTTGCCGCCTGTGCAGCCGATGGCAAGCGTCGCAAACCGCTTGCCCTCAGTCACATAGCCCACTGACACGACTTGCATGAGGTCTTGCATCGAGGTGAGGAACGCGTCGGCTCCAGGCTGTCCGAGCACGTAATCGCTGACCGGCTTGCTGAGACCCGTCTGCGGACGGAGTTCGGGAATCCAGTGTGGGTTGGGCAGAAAGCGCACATCGAACACCATGTCCGCATCCACCGGAATGCCGTATTTGAAGCCGAACGAGAGCAGCGTGACCCGAAGTTGATCATCAGTGCTGCCGCCGTACGCGTGTGCGACCCGGGAGACCAACTGGTGAATGTTCAGCGACGAAGTGTCGATGACCAGATCCGCTGCGGCGCGCAGCGTCGCGAGCGTCTCGCGTTCCCGGTGGATGCCATCCAACAGCCGACCATCGCCTTGCAGCGGGTGCGGGCGCCGTACCGACTCCTGGCGCCGAACGATGACGTCGTCGGTCGCCTCCAGGAACAAGATCTCAGGCAACGTACCGATCGCGGCCAATTCGGTGAACATTGTCGGCAACTGCTCGAAGAAACCGCGGGTTCGAACATCTAGAACGACGGCGAGCCGGGTGAGATCGATCTCCCGGGCCTGCCTGCAGACCTCCGGCAGCACGCTTGGAGGCAAGTTGTCCACTACGTACCACCCCAGATCCTCCAAGGCATGGGCAGCCGTAGAGCGTCCGGCGCCGGACATTCCGCTGACGACGACCAGCCGGAGCGGCTTCGTCGGGCTCTCGGTATCGAGCTGTCCCTCCGGGTTCGGGCTGGTCACGAAGTCGATTATTCCTGTATGCACCGGATCGCGCCCCTTCGTGCTGAGAGCCAGGCTGGCGCGCCGCTGTCCTGGACGAACGTG
>DATCXA010000346.1:0-3166 GCA_036566085.1 Propionibacteriaceae bacterium | reverse complement strand
GGGCCCAAGGAGACCCGTGCGCGGGACGAAAGTCCTGTCCTTGCTTTAACCGCGCTGAATCTGGATACGGCGCGAAGCTGCCTCAGCCGAGGGCTTCGGCATCCTAATCTCCAGAACCCCATCCTTATACGTCGCCGACACCACCTCAGGTGAGGTGCCTGCGGGAAGCCTCACTTGGCGGACGAAACTGCCATAGCGGAACTCACTGTGGAAGCCTCTATCGCCGAACTTTTCCCGGCTGCTTTCTCGGCGCTCTGCCGAAATCGTCAGAACCCCATTGTCGACGGACACATCGATGTCGCGGTCCGGATCAACGCCCGGCAGCTCGGCTCTGATGACTAGTTGATCGCCTTCGACATATTCCTCGACTTTGATGTCTCGGAACGGCCAGTTCACAGCACCAAAGGGCTGCCAGCCACTCCACATGTCCATCAGATCTCGTGGCCAGCGAGTCAGGGCGCCCGCACCTTGGGCTTCCTTGGATTCGCTGGATTGCGGCTGCGTGCTGCCGTACTCAGACGACGTGATACCACCGGATCCAGGACTAGCTGATCCAGTGCTAGCGGATCCAGTGCTACCGGATTCAGGCTGCGTGGTCATCGGATCTCCCTTCTGTGCGAGCCGTTCTCGCCCCATCTATCCACCATGTCGCATCAATCTGCATACCCAAGACGAGCAGCTCGCACACATGCGGCTGAAGAGCATCGATGACAGGTTCTTCGGGCCTACTTTCCTGGCGCTGCGGGACCTTCGACTCTGAGTTCAATGCAATTGCGGCGCGATGCTGAAATGCGGGGCGGTGAAGGCGTGCCATTGACGCTAGCGATCTTCGCCGCCACCACCGATGAATGGAGTAAGTCCCCATGACCTCATCACAGGAAAATCCTTCGACTAGCAACTTCGCTGAGCTGTCCGAGGCCGAATGCAAGGAGCTCCTGGCCCAACACAACGCTGGCCGCGTCGGTTTCATGGCACCGGACGGTCCACAGATCTTGCCGGTGACCTATCAATACCGAAACGGCAGCGTGATCTTCCGCACCTCTCCAGTAGGTGCTTTGTCAGGACTGGTCAGGCGAACCAGCGTCGCTTTCGAAATCGATGGAATTGACGAGCAGAACAAGTCGGGCTGGAGCGTGCTCGTGCTCGGCTTCGCGGAAGCGATGGCGCACAATTACCTGCTTGCGGCGGCTTGGGAGACCGGTCCGGTGCCCTGGGCTGATGGAATTCGGAATCTGTTCATTGAGATCAAACCGCGCAAGATGAGCGGACGCGCCGTACGAGGACGCTCCGACGATTGACAGCCTGCATGCGCGAGCTCGGCGGCAGCGTCGATCTGGGCCGCGCTTAGGCCCTAGTGCGATCCATTGCTCAGGGAAACGCTTCGCGTCTTGCTTCGTCGCACTGATCCACGTACGTCCACGGCTGGAGGAGCTCCAGCAGCCAACCCCGTATCGGGAACTCTTCGCCGATCATGGTCGCGGGCGCATCCTGCACGGCTCGCTCCTCGGCCAGCGCGCGACTCACGCAGCCGGTGCTCCGGGCCAGGTCGACCCAGCGCACCAGTTCCGTACGGCTGCCCAGCCCAGTGAACGGCTCGAGGTAAGCATCCCGAACGCGCAATACACGCGGGTCGTCGATGACGCCGCGGTCGTCGTGCCACAGCCCCGCGTGGAATGCGATCGAGTTCAAAGTTGCGAGCATTGTCCCGAAGGGATGCCCGACCGACGAATCACCCCAGTCGACAATCCGGACCGAGGACAGGTCGTCCAGACTGCCGGGCCAACAGATGTTGTTGGAGTGCAGATCATCATGCTGAATACTGTCCGGAACTCCTGACGCGACGAGCTCGGCGCAGCGGTCGTCGTACGCCGGCAGCAGGAGCTCCAGAGCGCCCGCTTGCTCCGAGGTGAGCCCACCGTGCTCGATGGGACGGGCGGCTAGTTCGCCGAGCAGCCGACGGAGTTCCACCGGTAGCTGCGCGGGCCCTCGGTCGGGAATCTCGGTCGCCAGTAACCGAGCTCTCTTCTCGGCAAGAGCGAGCTGCGCCTTGGCGTACCGGGGCAGCAGCCGCTCCCAGTAGCCCCACATGGCTTCTGGTGCTGCAATCGACCGCAGCACCGGTCCGCCATCCCTCGCGAGCGACCACGCTCGGGCTTCGTCGTACGCCAGCACCTCCGGCGCCAGGCCCGGACAGAGGTCACTCAGCACGGCTACCAGGGCAGCTTCGTACGCCGTTCCACTGCCGCTCACCTTGAACCAGACCCGACCTTCGCCGAATTCTTCAGACACCGTCTCGAATCGGATCGCGCTCGACCAGACCCGGACATGCGACTGCTCCCCGTCGCCGGCAAGCCGGATGCCGCGCGGCGCGAGCTGTGCCGAAACCCACGCCTGCACCTCGTCGCGGAAGGCGCTGCTGGTCCACAGCGCAATCGGGTCGAGGACCACGAAATGTCAACGTTCCAAAAGGCGCTTCAGAGTCGCCAGATCCGCCCGGATTGCCTGGGCGTCCGCCTGGTAGTCGTCTTCGGGCCGCTCGGCCTGTCTCCGAAGGGTAAACACCAACTCGCAGCTGGCGTCGTCGGCGATCACCCGCATCGGGTTGTTGAAGGTGGTGCCATCGGACAGCGTGACGTCGTGATCGAGCACGAAGTAGGGGTTGTCGGGTACGAAGACCACCTCAATCTCGCCCATTGGTGACTCGGCAAACCAGCGTCCGTCTCGCTGCTCGATCGAGCCACTCAACCCGGCAGCCCAATTGGGCAGGTTCAGCGGATCTGCGACGTATGCGTAGACCTCGGCAGCTGGGCGCTCAATACAGATGCTGATGTGCTGCGACTCCCTCATCCCCCGACCCTAGGCCTCATTCGTTGACCCTGGGCGCACCACGACTGCACGACATGCTGAGGAGAAGCCGGACAGCCGATGATCAACGGTGCAGTATGAGCTATGGCCTCGACGCCGCCGCGTGGCCGTACGCCGAATGCGGTAAATCGTGCATCGATGAGCCGTCCCCAGTTGCGGGTGCGCTGGGATCGGGTGAGCGTACTTGTTGCTCTGGTAGCTGTGCTTGCCACCGTTGTTACCCACACCGTGGTGGTTGCGGTGCGGAACAATCTCAAACCCGCCGAGGCTATGCCAGCGCAGGTGGAGACCGCTGCGACGG
>DATCXA010000345.1:0-6270 GCA_036566085.1 Propionibacteriaceae bacterium | reverse complement strand
CGGCCACGGCAGCTACCATCCGACGTCGCCGGCTCCGCGCCTTCTTGATCATTTTCGGCAACAAGAAGGACGGCGGCCCTGGTTCGATCAGCTCGGCCTCGGGATCGGTTTCGGCCGCCGTTTCGCTGGGTCCCGCGTCATTGTCGACCGCCATGGAAAGCATTGCTGCATCGGCCGGCGATACCTGGGCCAGCAGACCCGGCATGCCGGCCAGCTCCGACACCGCTGCCTGGCAGTGCGGACAGGTCGCCAGATGCTCTTCGAATTCCCGGCGCTCAGCAGGAGAGAGCGCACCCAGCACGTATGCGGCATCCCACTGCGCGAACTTGTCAGGGATGGTATTCACGGCCGAGTCACTCCTTTCTCCTGTAGTGCCAATCTGAGGGTTCTGAGTCCGTAGTGCAGTCGCGACTTGACGGTTCCCTCTGGAATTCTGAGCCGAGCCGAGATGTCTGCGACCGACCTGCCTTCGTAGTAGGCGGCGCTGATCACAGATCGGTGCTCCACCGACAAGCTGCTCAGCGCCTCGGCGATCAACCACCGGTCAAGGACCACACTGGTCGCATCGCCGACACTTTCCTCCGGCGGTTCGTCGATCCGCTGCTCGTGTCGTGATGCGGCGCTGCGCCAGCGGTCGATGATCAGGTTCCGTGATGCGGTGAAAAGCCAGGCCCGAGCCGCGGCCTCGTCCCGCTGACCGAGGCTGGGATCCTTCCACGCCTTCAGCAGTACTTCTTGTACGACGTCCTCCGAGAGCTGGCGATCGTGGGTGAGCCGCATGGCGAAACGCCATAGCTCGCCGGCATGCCGGTCGTGCAGCTCCTGCAGCGCGGCCTCACGCTGTCCGGCACTCACCGAGTCTCCTCCCGACTCCCGGCCCGCTACGGCTTCCAGGCCCATTGCCGTCACCACGTATTGCCCTGCCCTCATCTTTCACAGATGAGAACGACGGCGACGGGTTCTCAGTTCAACGTTGTCAGCGAGCTTCGCCCCGTACGCTGGTGCGCTCGGTCGCCCGCGGATGGGCTTCGGCCAGGTGGTCGCCCGGACACAGCACGAGCAGCGACTTGCCCTCATGAGGTTCGAGCGAGATCGGGAACGTGTGCAAATCGTCCACCTCACCGATCTCCTGATCGCTGAACATGTCAACCAGCACGCTGCCAGGCACCAAGTGCTCAGAGTGGACGCTGCCGGAAATCGCTTGCGCGGAGAAGTTGAGGACCGTGACCTGCTCGGCGTCACTGAGCTGGTGCACCATCACCAACATTGCCTTGTTGGATACCTCCGGCACATCGAGCTGGACGCTGCTGGCGATCCCGTAACGCTTGCGAATTGCCAGCATTTCGGCAAGTCGGCGGGCAAACGAGGAACTATCCTCCAGCTGCTCAGGCAGCGAACCATAGAGGCTAGTGCCGCGAGGCATCTTCGACAGCGACTCGTGGGCATGCGGCCGATAGCCCATGAGGTCGTACGCAGCACGGTGGATCCAGCGCGTGTCACCGTCGGCCAGCAGCTGGCTGACCTGCTTGCGTTCGAGAGTAAGCATGCCGACCAGATCCCAGCCAGATAGCGCAAAAACACCTGGCTGTAGTGCGTTGAACATGGCCAGCAATAGATGCGCCTGCTTGATCTGCTCGACCTGCTCGGGAGTGAGTTTGGCGATACTCCTGAAGCCCAACGAAGCAGCGATGACCGTTGCGGTCGTCGAGGCAATGCCGTTTTGGGTGAAGGTCGCGTTGTACGGCGCGGCATCTCCCGCCAAATGATCAATAAGGTCCTGACGGACGGTTACTGCGAGCTCGTGACCTGTGAGGTGCTTGCTGCGGAACGTCAAGATGTCTCGGGCATGCAGCGTCTCGAAGTGCACCAGCTCGTAAGTCATCTCGTCGTGGTTTTGGAGTGCATGGACCAGTGAGGCCGGCTCGACTCCATGCTTTCTCGACAAGTTGAGCGTGAGCCGGACGAACTCTGTGTCGCCGGTGGCGAGCGCGTGGTGATAGGCGGGCCGGTTGACAAAATCGTAGGAAAGATCAGCTCCCCGCTCGGCGGAGCTCTTGATGTCGTCGATGGTGAGATTGAGTTCCTGGAAGGTGAAGCCTCCGACCTTACGGACCATGCTGGCGATCAGCTGGTTCGCGGCCTCAGACAACGGATGGCCCTCTGACCAGGCAGGTGAGTCTTCCGAGCTCTTCTCCACGCCGAGGAAGCCGTTGGCGTCGAGCCGCAGCGCTCCGCTGCCAAGATCACCAAGAGAGTGCAGCGCGTCGCCGATCACCAGCCGCATGCCGGCGAAGCTGGGGTCAAGCCAGTTGATCGAGGGCTGGCCCTCCTTGAAGTAATGCAGATAGACCCAACGTCGGCGCTTACGATCTGGTCCCAGCACCTCCGCAGTAGCGCTCCAGTTGGTGTCCTTGACGCCAGGGTCATAGAAGATCACCCGTTGCATCCGGCCAATGATGTAACCATGCTTAGCTAGTTGATCTTCAGCCTCAATATCGAGGTTGATCGAATCCCGGCCCTTGGACACGGGCGGCAGCAGATGCCAGTCCTTGGGGTCGATCTCGACCATGTGATAGACACCGGGGTAGTCGCCGACCTTCATCTCGGCCAACCGGAAGTCCGCGCCCTTGCCCGTGTGTCCCGGCACGATGTCATCGATCACCATGCCGAGATGCCCAGCCGCCACCTCACACATCGCTCGGAACTCCTCCTCGGTTCCGAACGCCTCGTCAATCTGGGTGCTGATTCGATCGAAGTGCCCATCCACACTCGGCGTAGGATCCCAACCGAGTAGGCCGCCGGCTTTCTTGACCGGACCGGTGTGTACACCATCGATGCCGATCGATTCAAAAGCCGCCCAAAGATCATCATCACCCAGGGTTCCGAGGAACGAGGTACCAGGCTTGGTGATCATGGAGATTGGGTACGCGGTGAACCACACCGATGCTTTCTCGATCGCCGCCCGCGGATCCGGATTGGCAAAAGGGTTCTGCCACATGCTGGCCTGACCGGAGAACTGAGTCGCGAATGCTTTCGCATCTTCCAACATCGACTCGTTGACGAGCCAGCGAACATACGCCTTGTTGTCGCCGCTAGCCTTTCCGATCCGCTCAACCTTCGGTCTCAGCTTGAAAAGATCACGAAGCCGCCCTCTCGGGCGGAGCCGTGCAGGACGTGCCGGATAGAACTGCTCGGCGTAGCTGACCTCGCTTGCTTCGTGCGCCGTTGGTGCGGCCTCGTCAGTGTCGGCTTGATCAGTTACGACCGCCACGGGTGCAGTCGGGTCTACTCCGATGATCTCGTTGACTTCATGCGCTTCAGGTGCCGGCTGATCAGCGTCCCTTTCGGTCATTGGCCCCCCTGTTCGCCGGTCTGCCCGCGACAGAGCAGACGCTGCTCACGCTAGTGCATGAGTTTTTTCATTGCACTCTGACAAGCGGTTCGCACATTTCACGCCTTCATCGCTTGCGGTTGAGCATGGCAAGGTCTCCATGGTTGGTTGACGGTCTGCACAGGTTGCAACCCATGCAGACCGTCGGAAAACTACCTGATCGTAGGTTTCGGGCACCCAACGCGAGGGCGGAGGGCCAGCACAGGATGCGTCAGAGTTCGGCTTGCCAGCTGAGACTGCCGAGTTTCGCCTCGATGTGCTGGTCAAGATCAATTCCAAGCTGCCGAGCGAGAATGGCGGCCGAGATGACGACTTCGGCGAGCTGCCCGCCTACGTCATCTGGAGCGCGGAAACCCAATCCCTGGCTCATGGCTCGCCGCAGGCACTTCAAGCTTTCTCCAGAACTCTCTGCCAGTCGCAAGCCAGTATCGGTGAGCGCATCGTCACGGTCCCGCTCCAAGAGACCATCGGCCAGCCCAATAATCCTCGGATCCGTGGCGATCAGCGCCAGATCTGGATCGGGGTCACCGCCCAGGATGAGGAAGCGGTAGCCAATGATCTCCGCCCGGAACCCGCGCTCTCCAGGCCGCCGTTCGCGAAGTTCGCTGTACACCACCCCGGCCGCTCGGTGCAGCAGGAACAGCCCGCTCAGCTCACCTGGCGGCACATGTATCTGGAACTCAACGCCGAGACCACGCGGGACGATGTAGGGATCGCTGGGAGGCACTAGCTCGATCTGGGAGCGAGCCAGCGAGAGGCACGCCCGCGGTTGCTCCCTATCTCTTACAGCCGCGTACTCCACCTTCCAGCCAGCTTGACTGAAGGTTGACGCGGCAGAGTATGGGTCCTCGGTTGCAAGCAGGGGGGCAAGCATCGTGACTCCAAAAAACACACAAGCGGTTGCTTCTTACTCTTCCACAAATGAGTCGCTGCGGCGTGTGACGCGGCCGACGGTTCATCAATAGTTCGGTGGTAAGTCCCAAATGACTCCTAGACTCAAGCGATCATGCGGAGGCTCCCGACGCGCACCGGCAGTGCGATGAATTCTCGGAGGCTGTTCTTCCTCGCTCTGGCCCTGTTAGTGATGATCATCTTTGCGAACTGTTCACATGCCCAGCCGCCAACTCCCACCGAGACGGTCCGTGAACTGAGCTGGAGCCAAATCGCACTCCCGGAATCGGTCGCGGCGTCCTCTTTGAGCTCAATGGCTGACGACCTGCTCGTCGGGGGCCGCGCGTCAGCGGGCGGAGATCACCCGGTGCTGCTTGTCGTAGATCCCGCAGGCTCGGCGCGTCCGGTACCGCTGCAACCGAATAGCCCGTACGCGAAGGTCGCCGATCTGGTATCGCTTGCCGCCGGTGGGAATAAGGTCGTGGCCCTAGGCGCGGCACACGGCGGAGCCCACGCGAACTTCCGTTGGACCGTGTGGGCCGGCTCTCCGGAGCGCCTGGACGATTACCCGCAGACCTTCGAGACCTTCGGCGGCCAGAGCGCCGGCGGGCTGCTTGACATCGTCTACACCTCTGACGGACCGGCGATCGCAGGCACCTGGGCCGCTCCAGAGGGCGGTCTTGATGCTGCGGTATGGCTGTCTCGCGGTGAGCGCTGGGTCCGCCAGAACTCCGCCGGCACCGCGCTTGCCAACACGGCACAGCTGCAGGTTGCTCCCCGCGCAGCCAGCGCTGCCGGATCGGCCATGATCATCATGGGCTCTGTGATCACCTTCGGCGACGGCGCAGAGCAACGCGCCGCAATCTGGACTTGGCCAAGTCGCAAGAGTGCTTGGACGCTTCAGCAGCTTCCGGATGCCGGCACACATAGCGAGGCCTTGTCCAGCGGCTGCATGCAGACATGCTGGGTCTCAGGGCATGCCGACGGCAAAGTCGCGCTCTGGACCTTTGACCCCGCTCACGCCGACGGGTCCGCAAGTCGCGATTCGACATTGCCGGCAATGGAGATCGACACCGATGGCCCAGGACCGAGAACCGTCCTCTCCGGTGACCAGCCCGGCGTGATCTTCAGCGACAACGGCAATACCCGCATGTTGCTGCAGGACAGCCGCGGGTGGCAAGCCTTCGCCGCGCCGGCCGGCTCGGTCTTGGACGCGACCAGTGTCGGCGACCGGGTCTACGCAATCATCAAGATCAATGACACCGTTGGGCTGTGGACTGTCGTCCCTCACTGACTTGTGAGGACTCGGTTGAGCTCAAGGTCAACTGAGTTCTGACAAGTCGGCGAGGGCGCGCAGCGCTAGCGGGTATCCGGCCACGCCCAACCCCACGATGATTCCGGCCGCGACGGGCGAGACGTACGAAAGGTGGCGGAACGATTCCCGGCGGTAGACGTTCGAGATGTGCACTTCGATCACCCGAGCACCTGTACCGCTGATCGCATCCTGCAGCGCAACGCTGGTGTGGGTGTACGCGGCAGCGTTCAGCACCACACCGACTGCCTCGCCGGTCGACTGAGCCGCGCCGGCTTCCTGGATCCAGTCGACCAGCTCACCTTCACGGTTGGTCTGGCGAAATTGCAGAGTCCAGCCGAGTTCGTCCGCTACCTCAAGACACGACCGCTCGACATCGGTCAAGGTGGCCTTGCCGTAGATCTCTGGTTCACGCATCCCAAGCAGGTTGAGGTTCGGGCCGTTCAAGACGTACGCGGAGGTCATGGAGGTACTCCATCACAGCTGCGAGCGTCGGAAATCGCGCACCGCCGCACGGAGAAGGAACGAGCGGAGGCGTTCTTTCCACTGCGAGGGACGACGGCGGCGGCGGCGGATCCCAAAGCGCGATGCGCGAGCAGCTCAAGAAATGGGTCTACCGACCTTCGACGCGCGTCCCGACAAAGAACTCACGCGGCGGGCGGTTTTCCGCTGTCAC
>DATCXA010000335.1:0-3117 GCA_036566085.1 Propionibacteriaceae bacterium | reverse complement strand
TTCACAGGATCGCTCGCCGTGTAGCCGTAACTGGCAGGGATGCCATCGAAGGCAGCTTGGTCAGCCGGCAGAGTTTCGTTGTCTACCTGCCATGCAATGATGGCTGTCTTGGCGTTGACGGCGTCCGACTTTGCGGCACTGTCGCGTGCGTTGTTCTGCACTCCCAGGAACACCGGGATAGCGATTGCGGCGAGGATGCCGATGATGATCACGACGACGAGCAGCTCGATGAGGGTGAAGCCCTCTTCGCGCTTGATGCCGGCGCGTCGATCGTTCAGCGCCTTGTTGATTCTCTGAAACATTAGATTCTTCCTGTCTTTCGGGTGAATGTGGACAGGGCCCCCAGAAAAACTCTGACCCCCTGAAGTAATGCTCCCGGCAATCGACGCCCTCTGTAATCCCACAAAGGGGGCACATCGGGGATTTTGCTGGCCCCAATGGGAGGGGCAGCGTCTACTTGATGAGCGTGAAGATGTTGAAAATAGGGAGGTACAACGCGACGATCATGCCGCCGATGACGACGCCAAGGAATGCGATCATGAGGGGTTCGATCATTGCCGTGAGCTGTTCGGTGCTGGATTGCACCTCGTCGTCATAGAAGTCAGCGATTTTTGACAGCATCTGCTCGAGGGCACCAGCATCTTCGCCCACCGCGATCATCTGCGTCACCATGGCCGGGAACACCGGTTCCTCGGACAAAGGTTCAGCGATGGACTTGCCCTTGCGCACCGACTCGGCTACTTTCTGCAGAGCCCGCTCCATGACCCAGTTGCCAGATGTCTCGCCGGTGATTTGGAGAATGTGCAAGATGGGCACACCGGCACCAAGCATGCTCGAGAAGTTGCGACTGAAGCGTGCGATCGCAACCTTCTTGAATAGCAAACCGAATACCGGCAGCTTTAGTTTCACAGGGTCCACGACCCTGCGCACCCGGTCAGTGTTCTTGTTTTTCTTCCACCAGAAGGAGAACACGATAACGACTACAAGGAGAACAGGAGCGAGCCACGTCATCACTCCTGACAGCCAGACGAGCAGCTGGGTGGGAAGCGGTAGCTCCCCGCCAAGGTTCTCGAACATGGTTTTGAAAATTGGCACGATGAACACAAGCATCGCCACCACCGCCACCGCCGCCATGATGAGCACGATTACGGGGTACGTGAGCGCCGACTTGATCGTGCCACGCAATTTGACTTCCGCTTCGAAGTTCTTTGCGACGGTATCCAACGCGTCATCGAGGAAACCGCCCGTTTCCCCCGCCTTGACCAGGTTGATCATGATCGGGGGGAATACTGTGGCATTCTTCGCCATTGCATCCGATAACGAGACTCCTGCCTCGACGTCTTTCGTAATGGAGCCGAGAACCTCCGCCAGTGTTTCGTTCTCGGACTGTTCGGTCAGAATCGTCAGCGTGCGCAGCAAGGACAATCCCGAACTGATCATGGTGGCCATCTGTCGGCTCATGATGGCAAGGTCCTTGAGCTTGACGCTCTTCTTGAAGATGCCTAGGTTGATCTCGGCGTTCAGGCCGGTGCCCTTGGCCTCCGCGATGGAGATGGGCGCGACGCCCATCGTGCGGAGTCGCGACGCAACGGCACCCTCGGTCGCGGCGTCCACTCGGCCCTTGACGAGCTTGCCGGCACTGTCGCGGCCTCTATAGGTGAACGTCTGCACTGCGGAGGCCATCAGTACGCCCCTAACTCCTGCGCGTCGACGTCATAGTCCACGCCGCCGGACGACATCTGCCGGGTGACGTCGTTCAAGCCTGGGTCGACCCGGTGGATCAGGCGCTTCAGGCTGTCGAGGTCGTGCGCCTTGGCCATGGCCGCGCCGTGCGTGATCTTACCGGCGTCGACGAGTTCGGCCAGGTGCTGGTCCATCGTGTACATGCCGAGGTCGCGGCCGGCCTGGAGGGCCGAGGTGATCTGGTAGGTCTTGCCTTCACGGATCAGGTTGCCGATCGCGGAGGTGGTCACGAGCACCTCGGTGGCCACCACGCGGCCCTTGCCGCTGGCCATCTTCACCAGCGTCTGGCAGACCACGCCCTGCAGGGTGGCCGCCAGCTGCGTCCGGATCTGGCCCTGCTGGTGCGGCGGGAACACGTCGATGACCCGGTCGATCGTCTGGGCGGCATCCTGCGTGTGCAGGGTGGCGAAGACGAGGTGGCCGGTCTCGGCGGCGGTCAGGGCGACCGAGATGGTCTCCAGGTCGCGCAGCTCGCCGATCAGGATGACATCCGGGGCCTGCCGCAGCACGTGCTTGAGCGCGGCGCCGAAGCTGTGCGTGTCCGGGCCCACCTCGCGCTGGTTGACCAGCGACTTGTGGTTCTGGTGCAGGAACTCGATCGGGTCCTCGACGGTGACGATGTGGTCGGCGCGGGTGCGGTTGACCAGGTCCACCAGGGCGGCGAGCGTCGTCGACTTCCCAGAGCCGGTCGGGCCGGTGACCAGCACCAGGCCGCGGGCGAGGGTGGCGAACCGGGACACCGTCTCCGGGATGCCGAGCTCCTTGAGCGTCTTGATCTCGGTGGGGATGAGCCGGAACGCGGCGCCGATCGAGCCGCGCTGCTGGTACATGTTCACGCGGAACCGGGCGTTCGTGGAGATCGTGTAGGCGAAGTCCAGCTCGAGCTCGCTGGCGAGGGTCTCGCGCTGGCCGTCAGTGAGGATGCTCTGCAGCGCGGAGGTGACCTTGCTGCGGCCCCAGATCTGCGACCCTTCAATCGGGCGCAGGCCACCGTCGACGCGGATGGTCGGGGCGGCGTTCACGGTGACGTGGAGGTCGGACGCCTTGGCGAACAACACCTCCTGCAGCGCAGCAACGAGGTCGCGGTCGGCGCCATCGAGGTTGGCCTGCGGCGCGGACTCCTCGGCGTCGAACGCGCCGGCGTCGACGACACCGCTTCCGTCAAGTGACCAGGAACCGGTTTCGGTCGGCGGTTCGTGGATCCACTCCAGGTCCGGCTCGACGGTGGGCGGCGGGGCGGAGGCCAGCGCGGTCGGCGACACGTCGTAGACCGGCGCCGAGGTGGACGGCGGAACGGGGGCCGGCACGGCGGCCGGCGGGGTCACCGGCGGAAGCTCATCGCGGCCACGATCCACCGGCGCGCTCGGGGCAGCC
>DATCXA010000317.1:0-2053 GCA_036566085.1 Propionibacteriaceae bacterium | reverse complement strand
AGCGGAGCAGCCCAGGAACGTGCTGTTCCAGCGCCGGGGCGATCCGGGCCGCCTCATGCAGCCGGTCCATCATGATCATCGCCGTACGCGCGCCCAGCACTTTTGCTGTCGGGAAGGAAGAGCGGAGAGCATGGTGAATCTCGGCAAGAGCTTCACCCAATGCCTCGGCTTCGGCTGCGAAGCTGGAGTCGGTCTTGATCTTGGTCGGCGCATTTTCGGCTCGCAGCGACTGTAACGCCAAGTCCCAGCCGTCGACCGCGCCTGCCAACTGCTCGATCACCATTGCGAGATCAGCGTCGAGCTGCCGCCCGTCGGAGACCCAGCTGCCCTCGATCCAACCGAACAGACCTGCGACATCGGAGATGCCAGTGGCATTGAGCGCGGCATGCACCTCAATATCGAGGTTGTGGCCCAGTTCCAGACGACGGAACAGTTTCAGGATCGCTATCTCACCGAGCATCACCGAGGTGTTGCTCTGTTGCCCTGTAAAGGGTCGCGACTCAAGATCGGCGCGGATGCCTGTTACGGCGGTGGCATTGAACCGGGCTTCGCTGTCCGGACTGCGGAGCTTGCGGCCGGCGAGCAAGGCACCAAGAATCACTCGGCATGCTTCGGGATCCTGAGTGGCGTCGTAGGCAACGACCGGTCCAAGATCAGGATCGGTGAAGCGCCCGATCTCTGCATGATGCAGCTCAGCGTGCGGGGCGGAACGGTATGAGACCGCGAGATGGTAGTACTCGGTGGGAGACGGATCACTTTCCCAGATCATCTCAGGCGGTTCACTGATCATGGATTCCTGTGCCGACTCGACATCCTCCTCTACCTGAGCCGGCGTACCAGAGACTGGCTCGGGGTCCTCCTCGGGCGGGTAGGCGACCTCGGCGATCTCGAACCGTACGCCTGGGGGAGCCGCGGGCCTGAAGAAGTCCGAAACCTCGCGGAGCCACGGCAGCGCCGTGAGCGATCGGAATTCGACGCGTCGACCCTTTCCAGCGAACCACCGCGCGTTGGAGATGTACCTCAGGACCTGATCGGCGACCTGAGGATCGGCTGTCCCCCTCACGGCGTCCTAACCCTGTGCAGTAGCCGGCCCTGACGCGGTGCTTCGCGAGCCGTACCGGATCAGCGTCAGAATGTGGGCTGGATCATCATGAGTGAGCCTGACAAAGGAATGCTGGCCCCAGCGCCATGTTTGTCCGGTGAGCTCGTCGTGGACGAGATAGACGTCGCGCGCGGTGAGACCCAACGCCTCCATGTCCAGGTAGATCTCGGTCTCCACAATGTTGTGCGGATCAAGGCTGCACACCACGATCACCACGTCATCGCCGCTCCGCTTGGAATAGACCAATGCGCTGGCGTGCGCTGCGTGATGGAAGTGCAGGTTCCGTAGCTGCTGCAGCGCGGGGTGCTCTTTGCGGACGTGATTCAAGGTGCCGAGCAGCACGTTGAGGTTCTCACCGCTCTCCTCGGCGGCTTTCCAATCGCGCGGCCGGTACTGGAACTTCTCGGAATCCAAGTACTCCTCACGGCCCTGAGCGAGGGGTGCGTTCTCGAACAACTCGAAGCCCGAATAAATGCCCCACAGCGGCGAGAGCGTGGAGCCGAGCACTGCCCGTATGGTGAACGCCGGCTTGCCTCCCCACTGCAAGAAGTGCGGCAGGATGTCTGGGGTATTCGGCCAGAAATTGGGTCGGAAGAAGCTGTCGGTCTCAGTTGTCAGCTCCCTCATATACTCCTCGATCTCCCACTTCTCGTTGCGCCAGGTGAAGTAGGTGTAGGACTGCTGGAATCCGGCCTTGCCGAGGGCGTGCATCATCGCCGGCTTAGTGAACGCTTCGGCCAGGAACAGCACATCAGGATCGGTCTTGCGAACCTCGCCGATCAGCCAAGCCCAGAAGTTCACCGGCTTGGTGTGCGGATTGTCGACGCGGAAGATTCGTACGCCGTGGCTCATCCAGAGCCTCACGATGCGCAGACTCTCCTGATAGATGCCGTCGCGGTCGTTGTCGAAGTTGATGGGATAGATGTCTTGGTACTTCTTCGGAGGATTCTC
>DATCXA010000292.1:0-9059 GCA_036566085.1 Propionibacteriaceae bacterium | reverse complement strand
GGCGGAGCGCTGATCAGCGCCCTAGGAATGTTCGGCACCGCGTATGCGGACAACCTGGTGCTGGTTATCTTGGCTACAGGCGGCCGAATTCGGCTGATTTATTGGAAGGCGGTCCCACCAGCGCTTGGCTTTTTCGCATCGGTGGTCGCCATGGGAGCGCTCTTCGCCTTTGGCGCACTGCAGGCGAACGCCG
The DNA here is from genome assembly GCA_036566085.1 of Propionibacteriaceae bacterium. Classification (GTDB taxonomy): domain Bacteria; phylum Actinomycetota; class Actinomycetes; order Propionibacteriales; family Propionibacteriaceae; genus Microlunatus. Next base: position 8,866 of record DATCXA010000292.1, on the reverse strand, counting down.
TTGGCTGATGCCGGCAAGCACACCGCTGTTCGTCTACGGCCTAGTCGTTGTCGCCGGCAGGTTGTCACGTTCTTCTCCGCGATCTTCGCGACCGCACAGCCAAGTGAACGTGGCGCCGCCTCCGGCACGGCAAGTGTATTTCTTGATCTTGCTATGGGGGGAGGGCCGATGCTGCTTGGGTTGGCAGCGCAGGCCGGCGGTATCCCGTTTGCCTTCGGGTTGGCTGCGGCAGTCGCCTTGGCGCGATCTGGATGGATCCTGGCGTTGAGTCGTCACGCTCAGCACGCAGCGAGGTAGCGATGCACCCAGTCGTGCCATCTCGGGTGCAGACGACCAGGCATTCCGGCGGGATAGCGTGGGACGGTGCCCGACTACGGCCGCGATGTGACCTTCGGTTACTTCCTGATCCCTAACGCCGCCGACCCGTTACTCGACATAGCCCGAGACATCGAGGCCCGGGGCCTGGACTGGATCGGCATCCAAGATCATCCCTACCAGCGGCGTTTCGTGGACACCTGGACTTTGCTCGGCGCAGTCGCCGCGGTCACTACTCGGGTCGGCTTCTTCCCCGACGTTGCCAACCTCCCGCTGCGCCCACCGGCAATGATGGCAAAGGCGGCTGCAAGTCTGGACGTACTGAGCGGCGGCCGCTTCGAACTCGGGCTGGGTGCTGGGAACTTCTGGGACGCCATTGAGGCTTACGGGGGACCGCGGCGCGCGCCCCGCGACTCCCTCGCCGCTCTGGAGGAGGCGATCAAGGCCATCCGCCTGATCTGGAGCGGCGAGCGCAACCTGCGCTTCAGCGGCGAGCATTACCGTCTTGCCGGCGCGCACTCCGGGCCCGTACCACTCCATCCGATCGGCATCTGGCTCGGCGTCTACGGCCCCAGGGCGCTGCGGCTCGCCGGCCGACTCGCCGACGGATGGCTGCCATCCTTGCGCGGCGACATCGCTGTGCTGGCCGACGGCTCAGCGCGCCTGGATGACGCAGCATCCGCAGCAGGCAGAGAGCCAGCGGAAATCCGGCGAGTAGTCAATGTCAGTGGCCAGATCACCGACGGCGCCACGCTTGGCCTGCTTCGTGGTCCGGTGGATCAGTGGGTCGACCAACTAACCGACCTCGCGGTGGGGTACGGCTTCGACACGTTCTTGTTTTGGGGAGAAGGAGATGATCAGCTTCCCCGCTTTGCCGAGGAGATCGCCCCGGCCGTACGCGTCCAGGTAGCCGCCGCACGCGAACGGGCCTAATCCCGGGCGTCAGGCTGCGATGTGATCCGGCCCTCCAGCGCTCCCAGCACTTCGGCTACTTCCTCCGCCGGCGTAGCCGCCAGGTTGATCTTCAGCACGTTCTCATCTGCGGTCGGCGGCTCTAGCGCCGCAAACTGAGAATCCAGCAGCGCTGGAGGCATGAAGTGATCTGCCCGGCTCGCCATCCGAGCTGCGATCACCTCTCGCGATCCGTTAAGAAAGACGAAGATCACATTCGGTCCGCGCAATCGATCGCGATAGCTTCGTTTCAGGGCCGAGCAGGTGAGAATTCCTGGCTCGCCGCGCTGCGTCTTCTCCTTAATCCAGGCCGCAATCGCGTCCAGCCACGGCCACCGGTCCTCATCAGTCAGCGGAATGCCGCTGGACATCTTCGCAACATTCGCCGGCGGATGCAGAGCATCCCCTTCTTGGAACTCCCAATTCAGGCGCTCGGCCAGCAGCCCGGCCACTGTCGACTTGCCGGTACCCGCCACACCCATGACGACCAGAATCGGGGCCGAAGTGATCGTCACCATGTGACGACTCGAGATTCATCTGGCCGACGTGGATGCACAAGGCCAGTTTCGACTACTCCGGGGGAGTTTGTCCCGCAATATCTGGCATGGGATCCGAGGACGACTGCGCTGGCGGCGCACCCTCCTCGCCGGTCCTCGGCATGGGGACTCCGGCTGGATGTGCCGGCTCGTTAGTGTCGGCCTGGTCCTGCGGAGCTACGTCCTCGGCGCCGTGGTCTTGCGGGAGAACGTCCTCACGGCCGTCGAACTCTGATTGGTTCCTCGGCGAGTCCGGGTCGCGGGGAGCGCCGGGAGGCACCATGTGGTCGGTTGGGTTGACTTCCATACCGCCGCTGGCCGGCTGCTGGGCTTGAGACATTTCACTCATGATCAACTCCTGGTGATCGCTTATTCACCACTTTGCTGAGCATGCTCGAGAAGATCTTCTTTGAGCTCTTTCTTCGAGCTGCTGCTGATGCCGCTGAGACCGGCGTTACGCGCTGCCTGCTCGAGGTCTTCACGAGTTGCCTGGCCGGGTCGATCACCGAGGTGCTCGGTCCGCGCCGAGATGAATGCCTCCGCAAGCTCGGCCCGTCGTTCTGCACTCAGCCGCTGCTGAATGCCGGGCAACACCCGACTCTCCTCTTCCTCGACATGATGATTGACGGCCTTGATCAACTCTTCGAGTGCCTTGCCAAATTCGGCCGAATTGAAGTCCATCGCGGTCATTTCTTCGAGCATGTGCTCGGCCTCGGCGTGCTCGCCCTGGCTGTGTTCAACTTCGTCGGTCTCCCCGGCCTCGTCCTTCGCGACGGGATAGACCTCGACTTCCTCGGCTCTCGAGTGAGCGATGAGCAACGCACAGAGCACGGGAAAGTTCAGGCCTCTTGTTGCCGGCTCCTTCTGTAGCAGCTCGAACAACCGCTCAACCTCGCGATGATCATTCTTGATCAACTCGACAACGTCTGCAGCAGCAGGCACGTTCCTCCTCCTTGAGTTAGGTTCCTCAACCCTTTAGCCATCTCCGAGCCGCTCGAAACCGCTGGCTGCGGCTCAGTCAGCGACCAGCAATGCCTGCGGAGCAGCCGCTTTCAGGCGCGTGGTCAGCCACTTCTGCTGAGCCTCAGTCTGCTTCGCACACTGCTCTACCGTCTGAATGAGCTCCTGGTCGCGTGCCCCCTTGGCGGCCTGGCCGACCAGTGTCCACGCCATATCCAAGTAGCTCGCCAGCAGATAAAGGTCATGAAGATCGCGCAGCAGTCCCAGCCCACCGCTACGCGTCTGGGACAAACCGTCGGCGTGCAGACGTTCGGGCTCGCCGGACGGATGAGACCCATACCGCTCGGTGAACGGCCGCAACAGCTCCTCGTGATGATCACACTGCGCCGCGAAATGCTCGCAGATCCGCTTGACGTCAGCCTCCTCTGCGTGGCCTTCCGCCACCTGCCGGTAGGAATGCGCCAATGTTGTGGATCCGGTCTCCAAGAGACCCAAATATGAGGACAGATGCATGATCAATCCCTCTCGGGCTTGACATCTTTTGGCGGAACGACACGCGCCGCGCCGGACTTGAAGTAAGGCTGCTTGGAAACCGGGTCCCAGCTCGTCATCGTCAGATCATTGGCTGCGGTATCTGGATCGCCGTAATGGAAAGGAATGAACAGTGTGCCCGGTCGGTTTGCGATGCAGCGCGCAGCCACCTCGACTGCCCCGCGCCGAGACTCAACGCGTACCAGATCGCCATCCTTGATAGCAAGATCAGCAGCATCGGAAGGGACCAACTCCACCCAGGGCTCCGGCGCTGCCGCGTTCAATTCAGATGCCCGGCCGGTCTTGGTCCGGGTGTGGAAGTGGTAGACGGTCCGGCCAGTGATCAGACTCATCGGGTACGTCTCGTCCGGAGTCTCGGGCGGAGGCATCCAGTCCGCAGCCTTGAGCCGGGCCCGGCCATCGAATCGGGACGCAGCATGCTCGGTGCGGGTAACAGCGGCGCCAGTCGCAAGATCATGCCCGTACGTCTCACACTGGTCGTGGTCGGTCATGAAGTGGTAATCGAGATAGAGACGCTCCGTGCCATCCGGCGCCTCTGCGGTGCACGGCCATTGGATGCCCGGACCGCCGCGAAGCCTGTCATAGCTCAGGCCGGAGTAGTCGCAGGGCCGGCCACGGGAGCATTCGCGCCAGGCATTGAACGCCTCCTCCGGGGTATCCCAGGGCGGCAGCGGCCGGCCACTGCGATCGGAGAAACCCATCCGCCGGGCGTAGTCCAGCCAAATCTCAAGATCACTCCGTGCCTCTCCTGGCGGAGCAACTGCACGCTCGGATAGATGGACCGTACGGTCGGCGTTGGTATAGGTGCCAGTTTTCTCGCCCCACAGCGCCGCCGGCAGTACGACATCGGCGTACGCGGTCGTCTCGGTCAGGTAACCGTCGCTGACGACCAAGAACAGGGAGTCTTGGCCGAGAATCCGGCGAATCCGAGCCAGCTCGGGCAATGACACCGCAGGGTTGGTGCCAGCGATCCATAAGAACTTGATCGAGCCCTGCTCGGCGTAACGGAAGATCTGCATCGCGTGGGTCGGCTCCGCCCAGTGCGGGATAACGACGGGATCGACGTCCCAGAGCTTCGCCAGCACCTCGATGTGCTGTTCGTTCTCCCAATTGCGAAAGCCGGGAAGATCACCATCGGCACCGGTCTCTCGGTTGTTCTGAGCAGTCGGCTGACCGTTCATCTGGAGGATCCCAGCGCCCGGCCGACCAAGCATGCCGCGCAATAGGTGCATGTTGTTCACCGCGACTGAGGCCGCAGTCGCCTGATGCGATTGATAGAAGCCTTGCAGGACTGTTGATACTGCCGTCGAGGAAGCACCGAAGATTTCGGCCGCGGCCTCGATCTCGCGGGCCGCGATGCCACAGATCTCGGCGACACGATGCGGCGAGTAGCTGGCGACCACTGCAGCCAGCTCGTCGAAGCCCTTGGTGTGCTGATCGATGAAATCATGATCAACCCAGTCGTTGCTGATCAGTTGCTGCAGCAGTCCGTTGATCAGCGCGAGGTTGGTCCCCGGCTTTGGCGCCAGGTGAATCTTGGCTGCCTTGGCGACTTCGGTCAGGCGTGGGTCGACCGCGACCAGGTGCGGAGGCGCGGTGCCGGCGAGTCGATCAAGAACGCGTGACCACAGCACGGTCTGCGTTGCCGCCACATTGTGTCCAAAGCAGAACAGCGCCTCGCAAAGATCAATATCGGCGTAAGTGCCGGGCTGTCCGTCCGCGCCGAAGGATTCTTTCAGCGATGCGGCCGCCGTCGCGGTGCAGAGCCGGGTATTGCCATCCATGTGAGGGGTACCGATGCCGGCCTTGCCGATCACTGACAAGGTGTAGTACTCCTCCAACATCAGCTGGCCTGAGGTATAGAAGCCGTGGGAGAGCGGACCTTTCGTCTCCAGCAACTCTGCGGAGATGCTGCTGATCAAGTTCATCGCCTCATCCCAGGAGGCCTCGACGAATCCTGTGCCGCTTCTGATCAAGGGTCGCGTCAGTCGATCATGAAGTTGTCCCTGCCAGCCGTAGAGGCCCTTGGGTCCGAGACGGCCGTGGTTGACTCGATCCTCTGCTCGACCGCGGACTCCGACCATCTGTCCGTCCTTGACGGCGATGTCTACTCCACATCCATTGCTGCAGAGCAGACAGGCCGAAGGTACCCAGGAATCAACATCGTGGACGGTCACTCCATCGATCAGATGCTGGTCTACGCGTACGGGCCAGAATTCGCCTGCTGAGTAGGGCGTTCGCTGGCCCCAGATGTCGTCGCCGGTGCGTGGTGCCATGCTCCCGGCGTACCCGCGCAAGGGGTCGGTCACACGATGTCGCGCGTGGGTCGTTTCCGCGCACAAGCGTCGAAAAGACCGTCACTTAAGCAGCGAAAGGCGTCGTTGTCGAGCAGAGGCGCCAAGACTGCACCGGTCGTCAGGCGGATGGCGTCGGGAAGCGGGCATCAATTGGCGGTTGAGCGAATGTCCGGCGACCGATGGCGAGCATGACAAAGAAATAGGCCAGTGCACTCAGCGACCCAATGATGGCGGTCAAGGTTGGAGTTGCGTTCGCGGCGTTGGCGATGAGCGCGCCCAGTACGCCGGCGACAATCGAGTTCACGACGTTCATGAACATGCTGGTACTGCCCACAACGTGACTGACCATGTGCCGCGCCGCGCCCATCGTGTATGTGCGCATCAGCCCAGCCCGATCGTCGTGCCAGGAGGCGACGAAGTACGGGGCAAGCCCGGGATCGATGGCCACGTAGGCTGCGCGGATCCGGTTCATCCCCATGATGAGTGCCGCGTCGTCGACGCTTGCGTTGTGTACCCGGACCCCTGTGAGAGTTCCTAGCACTAGGACCCCCGACGCCAACCCGATCGACAAGACGTCAAAGGCCATTCCGAAACCCACGCCTTGCGCGACCAGTGCGAGGACCACGAGGCCGGCGGAGGCGACCGTCAGGTGGATGCTGATTCGGCTCATCACCTCGGTCCAAGTCGTGCCACGCGTACCAAGGAGACTCCAGTGTTCCGTGGCGAGGATCTGTGCGCGTACAGCGGCCGGTACCGTTTCTCCACTGCGCTGCACGTGGGGTTCGACCGTGCGGCCCGGTGTCGTTTCGTTGGGCATCTTCGGGCCTCCCGTTGGAATGCTTGACTATTTGCATGCAAGTCTGGACTCACATGTGACGAAGGGCGGGATCGCGAAGGAACCATGAGCCAAGAAACGTCTGGTGTGGGCTCCAGCTTCAATCCAGCCGCCGGCGGGCAGCCCGTATGGGACGAGGAGCGGGCCGCCTCGTGGCTGGCTAACGCTGACGCGCGGGAGAGGCAGCTGCAACCCGTCTCGGATGCCCTGTTCGAACGGGCGTCCTTGCAGCCCGGCGAGCGCGTGCTCGATGTCGGTGTCGGCTCTGGACCTACGACCGGGCAAGCCTGGGAGGCGGTCCGCCCCGACGGCTCTGTGACCGGTATCGACATCGCGCCGCCCATGATCGCCGCTGCCCGACAGCGCATCACGGCTCAAGAGATCGAGTGGATTGTCGGCGACGCATCGAGTTATGACTTCCGTCCTGGTGGCTATGACGCAGTGATCTCTCGGTTCGGGGTGATGTTCTTCCCAGATCCGGTGGCGGGCTTCCGAAACATCTGTGAGGCCACCCGCCCGGGTGGCCGGCTCGTCGTGACTGTCTGGTCACACCTGTACGCCACAGGACTATTCGGCATCCCCTATACGGTGGCAACCACGACGCTCCACCGGCTTGGCGTGGAGTACCAAGGCTTTCCGGCTGACGGGATTCTCTTCAGCCTCGGCCGGCCGGAGAAAATCCGCGAGGTGCTCAGCGCAGCTGGCTGGGCCAACATCGAGACAGCGGTTGACAACCGACCTCTGCACCTGCCGCCAGATCCGCTGGCTGCAGCAAGGATGACCATGGCGGCCGGGCCCGTTCAGGCGTTGCTGGAAGGTCAGCCCGAGATGGTTCGGGCCGAGGTGGAGGCAGCCTTGACGGCGGACTACACGCATCGCCAAACCGAGTCGGGTATCGGACTCCCGGCAGGATTTATCGTGGTGGCCGCACGACGTCCCTGACGCAGCCGGACAGGTGTTGTCGGATTCATTTGGTGTTGTCCGTTGCTTCGCAGGCTGACGAATCTACCCAGAATGTCCGTACCGAGCCATGCACCCGCTACCACAACAGGATCAAACTCACGGCAGCTGGCACGTCCGACAACCAGAACCGGCATCCGGCTCTGGCGACACCCCCCCGCGTCTACCTCCTCAACGCCGGCAGCACCCACCCCTGGGCGATTCACAATTCGCACAAGCAAACTGGCGCACCGCAAGCCAGCCACCAGCGCATCTAGCTTCGAGGTCGGGTGAACGGGTACAGGTCTTATATGCCCGCCTTCGGCTTCCACGCCTCGCACGAGCAGGTTCATCCGAGCGAACTACTGGCCGCGGTGCAGCGCGCTGAAGAAGCCGGTTTCGATGCGGCGATGTCCTCCGACCACTTTTCGCCGTGGAGCGAGCGGCAGGGCCAGTCCGGATTTGCCTGGTCGTGGCTCGGCGCTGCCTTACAGGCGAGTGGGCTGCCGTTCGGTGTAGTCACGGCGCCGGGGCAGCGGTATCACCCTGCTGTGATCGCGCAGGCGATCGCCACCTTAGGCAGCATGTATCCCGGCCGGTTTTGGGCGGCACTCGGCACCGGCGAAGCCAGCAACGAACACGTCACAGGTACCGACTGGCCGCGGAAAGAGGTACGCAACGACCGGTTGCGGGAATGCGTTGACATCATCCGAGCGCTGCTGCGCGGCGAAGAGGTGAGCCATGACGGGCTGGTCCGCGTCGACCGGGCGCGGCTGTGGACCCGGCCGTCCGAGCCGCCGCCGCTGCTCGGCGCTGCTGTAAGCGTGGGGACGGCCCGCTGGTGCGCAGACTGGGCGGACGGACTAATCACAGTCAACGCCGAACTGGATCAGCTGCGCCACATGATCGACGCCTACCGGATGGCCGGCGGCCGAGGGCGCCTGCACTTGCAGGTCCATCTGAGCTGGGCACCCGATGAGGCGCAGGCCGAGGCGATCGCCAACGAGCAATGGCGCAGCAACGTGTTCCCGCCGCCGGCGTGTTGGGACATCGACAGTGTCGAGACCTTCGATGCGGTCTCCCAGGACGTTCCGCTCGAGCGAGTACGCCAGGTCGTGAACATCTCCTCCGACCTCGGCTGGCACACCGCTCAACTCGCCGCGTACGCGGAGCTGGGATTCGATGAGATCGCGCTGCACCACGTGGGGCAGAAGCAAGAGGAGTGGATCGAAACCTTCGGGGCCAAAGTTTTGCCACAACTGCGGCAAGCGTCGACCTGACCCATCAGCCCGTCGGACGCTGCGGCAGGCGACTTGTCCAGGTACCGGGTGGATGCTCTGGCACCGCCAAATCTGCAATAACTCCGTAGTGGTCGCTGGCCCAGACGCCATCGACCGGCTCATCGAGGAAGCGGTCGCAGTGCAGCACCTGCAATAGCGGCCCATGTCGCCCAGCTCGCACGAGTACATAGTCGATGCGGC
>DATCXA010000275.1:0-6312 GCA_036566085.1 Propionibacteriaceae bacterium | reverse complement strand
CCGCCGCCCGCTCCTCAGCCAACTCTTCCAACGTCGAGGAAATGAACACCCGGACCCGCTGGTCAGGGGTGAGGATCACCGCTGGTCGATCCTGAGCCGAGTCCTCACCCGGCGAAACGGTCATACCCGGCCTCCACGTATGCTCACGCCCAGTCTCCCGCTGAACTCCGCACTGGAGGAAGAGTCATCCGGATCGGCGAGCCCAAACGACCCTGGCAGGCCCCACCACGCCGCAGTCGGCGTCTCTGAGCGCCGCCACGCCAACGCTGCATTGGAAGCACCGATCTCCAAGGCCATCCTCACTAGACTTCGCCACCTCAGGATGTCAGCGCGCCATGAGCCTGCGCGGCTTCGTGCCACCCAGCTGGAATGGCAATCAATCAGGGGAGTGCCCCACGTATGCCGGAGGATACCGACTCCGGGACCCACTCGCAGATGGCAGGCGTGAGTCTCAGTCGCCGGGGGAGGCTGAGCCATAGCCGTGTGCCCTATGTGTGCCCCCGCGTGCAACCAGGCGGCGCCTGCTGTTGCAACCTGCACGTCAATCACGCCATGCTCGGGCCTGATCAGATCGACGCGATGCCTTCGCAAGCCTTGGGGCGCAGGCCGCGGTCGGTCGGGAAACAGCGTTGGCCGCGCTGGACGGTGGTCGCTTCTGGGGTGAGGCCGAGCGCGATGATGGCGGGGGCCTCGGTCAGCCCCGATCTCTTTGTGATGCCAGTGATCTCGATTCGCAAGGTGGTGGTGGAGAGCTGTCAACGGCTCATCGGGTCGTCGGCTGAAGCACGGTCGAATGTTGCCGGTGAGCACGCTTATCAACACTTCATGATCATTTCCTCTCCCCGAGCTGTCTCCGGCCGGGCGGTCCGGCTGGGAATGGCCAGTGAGCGGTCTTTTGCCCAATTGCGAGGGAGGTTCGGATCAATGGAAGTTGTTCATCCGCGTTGCGCCAGTCTGGATGTGTCCAAGCGTGATGTCAAAGTGTGTGTCCGCATCCAAGGCCGTGGATCTCGCCCTACGCGGGCCACGGTTACCACCAGGGGTCGACCACCCGCCAGGTCCCTCGACCGGCCGCTTCAGGGAGCACCACACCTTAATGACCCGGCTTCTGCTCAACAGAATTGACCAGCACAATGCGGCAATCCAACACCTCGAGCAGCGGATCGAGCAGAAGATCAACTCTCTGGACGCCCCCCGAGACCTGCTCACCAGCATCCCCGGGGTTAGCCGGACCGTCGCCGACATCATCATCGCCGAGACCGGCGCCGACATGACCGCTTTCCCCAGCGCCGCCCCCCTATGCTCCTAGGCCGGGTTCAGTCCGGGCAGCATGAGTCCGCCGGCCGACGCAAAACGGCCCTCACCCGAGCCGGGAACCGCCACCTCAAAGCCGCCCTTGGCACCGCCGCCATGTCGACAACCAGACAGCGCAACACCTACCTCTGCGCCAAGTACCGACGCATCGCCACCCACCGCGGAAAGCTCAGAGCCGTCGTCGCGATCGAACGAGCAATCCTCACCGTCGTCTGGCACATGCTCAGCACCGGCACCTACTACCAAGACCCAGGACCGGACTACTACAGCAGGCACGACCCAGTCAGAGCCCATTTGATCTTGAGAGACGCATGATTGTTAGTGCGACCGAGGGGCATCCAGGGCTAACGCGCGCCCTTCGGGCGCCTCTGGTCACTCTTCGCTGGGCGTATGGCGAGTTTGCCGACAAGTCACTGTTGTAGTCGCACGTGTCCGTCCCCCTTTGGCCGAGCCAGGGTCGTTGCGGGATGAATCGGCGTCCCCACCTGGTCGACCAAAGCCCGGTCCTTCTAGAACTCTTCCTCCGTACGACCCAGTTGCCGATTACAACCCAGCCGCAACCTGGACGACCACCTCGTCGTGACTGCGCCGCCTTCCGCGGCACTACTACCAGCCCAGTCCCTGGCTTGGGTACTGAAGGGCATGGCCTGCGCTGCCAACGTCGACGAGGGCGATTTGACGGAGAACCGGCGGTCTGGCTGAAATCAGCTCATCGTGCGGATCGGCTGCGAAGCGCGAGGAAGAGCTGCGGCGCCTCATCCGCGACTGGCAACAAGACTCACCGAACTCCCCTAAACCGGCTGTGGTATCCCCACGCTCAGCGAACTTGGCAGTGCGGCCAGTTCGCTCCTAGCCCGGGGTGCAGGAAATGATCAGTGACACGGCGGCTGCCTGAGCGCAATGCTCCTTGGCAGCGTGGCCGTGCTAGACATCGTCCTGGCCCATCGGGTGTCCAACCCTGACCGTGTGACTCGCGGTGTCCCGACGGCCGCTTGCAGTTGCGGTGGCCGTCGCGCGATGGCCCACCCCCTACGGAGGATTCCAGCCGCGATATTCCCAAGGCCGGTTCAGAAGCCGTAGGCTCGTTTCACACCCGGAATAATTTTCGGACCACACTAACGCGACTCTGGTCAGCACAGTCGAATGCGTCGCCAGCGTTGTGAATCTGAGGGAGCAGTATCTGCTGGGTCGTCGGTTTAGCCGACCCGCATGGGCGGCTGGTTTTACCGGTGAGCCTGGCTCTCCACCAAAGGAGATGGGTTTCGGATGACGGTGAAAAAGCTTCCGCTGATCGACAAAAACATGATCCTTCCGTTCTGGCTGTTGACCAGCTGCTTCATCGTGTGGGGGTTGGCCCAAGACCTGACCGCCCCAATGGTCACCGCCTTCAAGGGCATCTTCACGATGAGCACCTTCGAGGCGTCGCTAGTCCAGTTTGCCTACTTCGGCGCCTACTTTTGCCTAGCTCTTCCCACCGCGTTCCTCAACGAGCGGTTCGGCTACAAAGTGGGCGTCCTGACCGGCCTCGGCCTCGCCGCGATCGGGGCGTTCGGGTTCTACCCCGCGGCCAAGTCGCTGACCTTCGGCGTCTTCCTCATCGCTCTGTTCATCCTGGCCGCCGGTCTCTCCGTTCTGGAGACCTCCGCCAACCCGTTCGCCATCGCGATGGGTCCAGAGGGCACTGCGACCAGGCGGCTCAACCTGGCGCAGTCGTTCAACCCGCTCGGAACCAACCTCGGTGTGCTGCTGGCCGCCGTCCTCGTCTTGCCGAAGATGAACCCGGCAACGCCTGAGCAGCGGGCCACAATGCCGCACGACCAGCTGGTCACGATCCAGACCGCCGAGCTCAACGCAATCATGAACCCCTACCTGGGCCTAGCGGTCGCGCTGGTCATCATCTGGATTGGCCTGTTCATAAAGAAAGTTCCTAGAAGCCACGAGGAGGTCGCCTCGGACAGCCACCACATGCACTTCGGCGACACCGTCCGCCGGCTGCACCACAACCACCACTGGCGCTACGGGGTCCTCGCCCAATTCTTCAATGTCGGAGCCCAGGTCTGCACCTGGACCTACATCGTGCTCTATGTCGCAGAGGAGGTTCCCGGTGGCACCGCGGTCCGGGGTGCCTATTTTCTGCAGGTCAGCCTGATCCTCTTCTTCATCTCTCGGTTCGTCATGACCTGGCTGATGGGCTACGTCAGGGCCACGAAGCTGCTTGCGATCATGGCCAGCCTCGCGATTCTGCTCTGTCTCTACGCCGCGTTCTTCCCCGGCCTGTCCGGGGCGTGGGCGCTCGTCGGGGTATCCGCCTGCCTGTCGCTGATGTTCCCCACGATCTACGGGGTGGCGTTGCACGGTCTCGGGGTGGACACCAAATTCGCAGCCGCCGGCCTGGTCATGGCGATAGTAGGCGGCGCCATCATGCCGCCAATCCAGGGCCTGCTGGCCGACCGGTTCGGTATCGCGCCGGCCTTCATCGTGGCTGCAGTCTGCTTCCTGGGCGTATTGACCTACGCAATCTTTGACCTCAGATCGCACGACCGGTTCGCGGACATACCGGGGGAGCCGGAGGAAGAGCCGAAGATCTCGATGGCCGGCCACTAAGACCGGCAGGCCGACCGCCCAAGTCTCCGCCTAGCTCAGCACCTCGATAGCCACACCCAGTACGATTTTTCACGTCCTCCTAGCCGTCGACGGTACGCTCATGGCTGCGACCACCGTCTCGCAAGAAAACGTGAGCCGATGCCCAGGAGTAAAGCTCCCGGGTTATCCGGAGGGAATCCGCAGAATCTAGCCTTTCTCGGCGATCAAATCATCCACCTCGGCCGATGTCGGCGGCTGCGGCCCCCGCCGGGAGCAGACAATGGAGGCAGCCGCCGCGCCCCGTGCCAGAGAGCCTTCAATCCCGAGCTCGCGCTTCACATAGCCATCTAGGAAGCCAGCCATGAAGGTATCGCCGGCACCGACCGTGTCGATCACCTTGGTGGTGAAGCCCGGTACGCGTGTGATGGTTCCGCCTGGCTCGACGGCCACTCCGCCACCCGGACCGAGTGTGATCACCGCAAGCCCCAGCCCGTACTGGTCGACCCAACGGCCGGTCAGCTCAACTGGATCGACGACACTCTCGGTGGCGCCACTGCTGGGCGCCATGGCGAGGAACCTGATGTCCTCATCGCTTGCCTTGAGGATCCCCTGACGTCGACCGACCACACGGAGCCAGGGCTGCACCTTCGTCCAGTACGCATCGGGATCGGTGATCACGGTCGGCCGCACGTTGATGTCGTAAGAGACCCCCGCATGAACGTCACGCATCCAGTCGAGCAGCACTTCGGCGCCTGGGCTCACGACACATGACAAGGACGCGATGTGCAGCCAGTCGTCGCTACTCAGCTCCGGCAGATCGTCAACCTGCCAGCCGAAGTTCGCCGTGTCGTTGAAGTGGAAGGTGTAACTCGCCACCCCGTGTTCATCCAGACTGACCACCGCAATCGAGGTGGCTTGTGAGGATTCGGTGGCAAAGTCGAGCTTTACATTTGCTTCGAGGATGTGCTGGCGCAGCTGACGACCGAATGCATCTCTGGAGATCCGACCCAGGAAGTGCGTATCGCACCCAAGCTTGCCCAAGGCGACCGCGGAATTCATCGGTCCGCCGGCCGACAATGCCAGCCACGTCGAGCTGAAGGAGTCGCTTTCGGCCGTATCTGACTGGACCAGATCAATCAGAGCCTCTCCACACACCACGAAGCGACTCATGCGCACAATCTAGTGGTTGTTGCATCCCGGTGGAGAGCCGCTACCGACCAGTAACGTCAGTTCAGCCAACAACCCGGCCTGTACGCGACCTCCCATCTGATGCCACAACGACGGGGAGTGGTCGTTAGCCGATTGTCGGCGAGCAGTCCGTCCCCCTCCGAATCCGGATATCAACGGGCGACAGCCGTTCGCAGCAACTGTTCACAATGCGCCCCTCCGGCCCAGGCGCGCTATGTCCAGCAGATACCAGGGTGCCGCAGCCAGAGTCGGCGGCACTCGCGCCATCACACGTTCCACAAGCGAACATGATCAACGGCGTTATCAAGAGACGAGCCACTGGTCCTGCGTTCGCGGATGATCGGCTGCGGCAAGAAACATGCCAGGAACGGTCGAGCATGATATGAGTCGAGCATGCCCGTGATTTTGTACGCCGAGTTCACCGCCAAACCAGGCTCGGAGTCTCAGGTTGAGACGCTCATCTCCGGCTTGGCCGAGAAGGTGCGACGCGAGCCCGGAAACTCTGAGTTCACCATCTACCGGGAACGCGACAACCCGTCTAAGTTCTTCGTCTTCGAGCAATATCTAGATGAGGCCAGTTTCGAAACCCATATCAGTGCTGAGTACGGTGTCGTCTTCAACCAGCAGCTCAGCAGCCTCATTGAAGAAGGCGAGTCACAGCTCACCTGGCTCACGAGATTCGACCCATCCTGACGTCAGATAATTCCCCAATCGATAAGGCGTCACTGTTCCGGGCACATGATGTAGTCAGTGGGAGACACAGCTGCTGGGTGACAGGGTGCAGCGACGGGACTCATGTTCACGTGGGTTCCTGGCGGCCTGCATGTGTGTTTGAAGTCTGCACCACCCGTGGTCGCCACCTCGCCTTCGACAGCCGCTGAGGTGTCCAGATGTTCGCCGAGGAGCGCTTACGAGCCGAGGATGGCGGCGTCGATTTCGCCTTAGTGGGTTCGAATTGGTTGTCGCTGTAGTCGGCACGCGGGACGAGCCGAGCTTCACCGCGAGCGCAACTGAGTTCCTCCCCTACTACCGATAACCAGACACGGTTGCGACCCGGTCCCCGATCCGACATCGGCCATGGCGCATCGCGCCAACGGACGACCAGGACCACAAACGAGTCGGTACACCCGTTCCAGTGCTCCTTTGGTCGACAGGTCAGGGAGCATGCCGGAATGTCGGACCTCCTATCGATGCCGTGACGTACTCGCTAACGGCAGCCAAAACTTT
>DATCXA010000273.1:0-3240 GCA_036566085.1 Propionibacteriaceae bacterium | reverse complement strand
GTCACCATCGGGGTCTCGGCTGGCCTTGGAGCTGTCGGCAGTTTTGTTCCCGATCCCTTCCACCAAGTGGGCTTCCGGCCATACCTAATGCACAACGTCTACAAGCCGGGGAAGAATGCGATGCGCCAGTACGGGAATGCGTTCATCGAAGGGGGGATCACAGCGGCCACGATGGGGCTGGTCAATCACTGGCAGCGAGCATCATTCGGTTCGTGCTGACAGCTCTTCGCATGAAGAGGCACCTGGCGGAGGTAGGTGACTGATGCAACCAGACATTGTGGTGCATCGCACCCTTGATTACAGAGCTGTCACTTGCTTCGTCGTAATAGTTTTCCTTCTTGGAATTCTTCTCCCTCCCTTTGGAGGCTCCGAGAACCTAGGGCTCGGGATCACTGGATTGATCGTAACTTCTAGTGTCATGTATTACATATTCGGTGATCGAATTCTATTCTTTGACTCGCATATAGAGTTTCGTGATTCTTTCGGCAGAGTGACTGGATCATGGGCTCTGGACGGATCGTCCTTGCTGAGTGTGCAACAGGTGCGAACACAGTCAAGGTGGGGACGACTGACCACGGAGTCCTTGGTTTTGATCAACCAGGATGCAGTGGGTCTGGCACTTCCGAGAGGTCGATACACCAAGCAGCGGTTGTGGGCTGAATTTGTGCTCGAGCAGCACCGGAAACAAAGGCTCCCTATAACGGATACGGCCAAAGCGGAGCTGAGAGTGAGGATGGGTGGGAAGTAGCCTGCCCGGCGGCCTGCCGGCGAGAAGCCCGGGCCGCTGGACCGGGTGGGCGCGAATTGACTCCTACGCAGACTCACGTTCAGCTTGTTAGGACGGCTATGTGCCCGTTATTTAGATCAATGTTGATCGTCGGATTTCTGATGGTCTTCGGGGCATTAGTTGCTCGCGTGGGCATGAGCAAGCAAGCCTTTGAGAACGCCCGTAAAGAATCTTTTCTGAGTCTCTACGTTCTCTACCCCTTATTCCTTTGGGTCGGGCCGCCCCTGGCGGTCATCGGCGGTATTGGGGTCTTGGTCACCTGTGTTCTGTAGAGGAGCGGAAGTTGTCAGATTCATCGACGCAGTTTCGACGGGTGAGCCGTTTAATCCAGGGTTACGACGTTGACGAGGTCGATCGATTCGTGACTCGAGTGCTCGAGACCATCGCGGCAAAGCCCGGGATCTCCGAACCTGTTTCAGAGGTTGAAGTGCAACGGGTCGTGTTTCGCCGTCGCCTGGGAGGCTACGATCCCGGCGCGGTGGACAATGCGCTTGATCAATGGGCCCGGCAACTGCGGCAGCAAAGGTAGTGCCGACGGAGCCAGATGCTTTGTGTCCGCACGTGCTTGCCTGCCAGCCAATCCGTACCATTCGCTGTGCCTTTGGGCAGTTTGGCGGTCCGCTCTTTTTTCGGCTCTGCCGCCCTTTCGGTCGGCGAGGAGCGCCACCACCGTGCACGGATTGCTTGATCACCAACAAGGGGTGAGCACGGATTGCATGATCACCGACAGGGGGTCGGGGGTCAGTCGGTCGGCGGCAGGTGGGTGGCCGTCCACGACGACAGCACGATCGAGGTCGCCGGCAGGCCGTAGCCGGACAGCGTCTCGATCACCTGCTCCAGATGGGCCACATCGCGGGCGACCACGGTGAGCACCCAGCCCTCCTGGCCCGTGACCCGGTGGCACTGCAGCACTTCGGGCACCCGGTCGACGACCTTGCCGAGCAGCGCGTGGTTGTTGACGTTCTGCCCGGTCAGGCGCACCAGCGCGGTCAGCGCGTAGCCGAGCTTGGTCAGGTCGACGTCGAGCCGGTAGCCCCGGATCACCCCGCGGTGCTCGAGTCGGCGCACCCGCTCGGCCACCGTGCTCGGCGCTAGCCCAACGGTCCGGGCGATCTCGGCGATGCTCGCGCGGGCGTTGTCGGCCAGCACGTCGAGCACCGCCCGATCGGCGACATCCAGCACGTACGTCGAATCCGCGGCCACGCCCCGAGTATGCCGTGCGATCGACGGCACAAAGCCGCCGGCGGGGCCCGCTACGACGAGATCGGGACCCAATCACCGGCATAGCGTTGAGGAGCGGGTGAGTCGCCGCCGCCCCCGTCGGCGGCCGGCCAGCCGTTCGTCGTACGTCCTGAAGGACTGAAGGAGCACCCATGCGCACGATCATCGAGCCGTTCCGGATCAAGAGCGTCGAGCCGATCGAGATGTCCACCCCCGAGCAGCGCGACCAGTGGCTGACCGAGGTGGGCTACAACCTGTTCCGGATCCCGGCCGACCGGGTGCTCATCGACCTGCTCACCGACTCGGGCACCTCGGCGATGAGCGCGGCGCAGTGGGGCGCGGTGATGGCCGGCGACGAGTCCTACGCCGGCGCCCGGTCGTGGTTCCGGTTCGAGGAGGCGGTCAAGCGGGTCTTCGGGTTCGAGCACGTCGTACCCACCCACCAGGGCCGCGCCGCCGAGCGGATCCTGTTCGGCTGCCTGGTCAAGCCCGGCGACGTCGTGCCGTCCAACGCCCACTTCGACACCACCCGCGCCAACATCGAGTACCTCGGCGGGCGCGGAGTAGACCTGCCCTGCGCCGAGGCGGCCGACCCGACCACCGACGAGCCGTTTAAGGGCAACATGGACGTCGAGGCGCTGGAGAAGCTGCTCGCCGGTGACGCCGACGCGGTGCGGCTGGTCATGCTGACGATCACCAACAACACCGGCGGCGGCCAGCCGGTCTCGATGGCCAACATCCGCGCGGTCTCCGAGGTGGCCCACCGCTACGGCAAGCCGCTCTACATCGACGCCTGCCGCTTCGCCGAGAACGCCTGGTTCATCAAGACCCGCGAACCCGGGTACGCCGACGTCGCGGTGCCCGAGATCGTGCGGGAGATGTTCTCCTACGCCGACGGCGCGACCATGTCGGCGAAGAAGGACGCGCTGGTCAACATCGGCGGGTTCCTGTGCACCCGCGACCCGTCGCTCGCGGCCAAGGAGAAGGACCTGCTGATCCTCACCGAGGGCTTCCCGACCTACGGCGGGATGGCCGGGCGCGACCTCGAGGCGATCGCGGTCGGGCTCGACGAGGTGCTGCACGAGGACTACCTGCGCTACCGGATCGTGTCCACCGCCTACGTCGTCGACCACCTGCACGCCGCCGGGGTGCCGGTGCTCCGCCCGGCCGGTGGGCACGCCGTCTACCTCGACGCCGGCCGGTTCCTCCCCCACGTGCCGGCGCTGCAGTAC
>DATCXA010000230.1:0-2606 GCA_036566085.1 Propionibacteriaceae bacterium | reverse complement strand
CGTCCGGCGCCAGTTTCCCGGTCGGCGTTCGCTGGTTTCCGGTTCCCGGCCGAGGTGATCACGATCGCGGTGCGCTGGTAGTGCGCCATGAGGCGCCTGTATGTATCCCCGGCTGAGCCGGGAGGAACTCGGAGGGAGGTTCCTGGGTCCGCTGGCTTACCTTGATCCGAAAGGTGACGGGGACCAGAGCATGCCAGAAATCGACGGCCGTGCTCAGGCGTTGGAGACTGCGTGTCGCGGGACCCGTGTGATATGGCGAAGGCTGGATTGCTTGAATCCCAATCCCCGGAAGATGGAAGCACGCATCCGTCGGCGAATGACGCCTGATGCCGACGTCGCGCTCTGCCTCGGTTTTGATACCAGGTCCGGGGCAACCTCCGGAGCGTGCAGCGATGCCCAGTGAGGGCATGTAAGGGGATGAGTGGGGCGCCTACGTCACGCTGTTACGTACGTGCAGGACGAACATGGGATCGCCTACGGGACGCGAGTCCTATGGCGACGGAGGCCTCGTAGTAGTCGCCGGAGTCACGCCCGGCCAGGGAGGGCGGGAGAGCCGCCTACATGGGCGAAGGGGGCCAGGTGATCGGACACCCGAGGATCGGGAGGTATGCGTAATGCAGAGCGCCGAAACGGTGCTGGGTGTCCTGCGTGAACGCGGCAGGCGTGGCTTGCCGTTGGAGGAACTGTATCGGCAGTTGTTCAACCCGCAGTTGTATCTCCTGGCCTACGGGCGTCTGTACTCCAACAAGGGGGCCATGACGGCCGGGGTCACCGGGGAAACCGTGGACGGCATGTCGCTGGGCAAGATCGGTCGCATCATCGATGCGCTGCGCCACGAGCGCTACCGATGGAGTCCGGCCAAACGGATCTACATCCCGAAAAAGAGCGGCAACCTGCGGCCGCTCGGGCTGCCGCCGTGGTCGGACAAGCTGGTCGGTGAGGTGGTGCGGCTGCTGTTGGAGGCGTACTACGAGCCGACCTTTTCCGACCGCTCGCACGGTTTCCGTCCCGGCCGAGGCTGCCACACCGCGTTGCGCGAGGTGGTCAACACCTGGACCGGGACAACCTGGTTCATCGAGGGTGACGTCGCCGACTGCTTCGGGAGTTTCGATCATCAGATCATGCTCTCCACGTTGGCGGAGAAGATCCACGACAACCGGTTCCTGCGGCTGATGCGCAACATGCTCAAGGCCGGATACCTGCAGGACTGGGTATGGAACGCGACGCTGAGCGGCGTCCCGCAAGGCGGCGTCGTTTCACCCGTCATGTCCAACATCTATCTGCATCGGTTGGACGAGTTTGTCGAGACGGTTCTGATTCCGGAATACACCCGAGGGCGGATCAGGAGACAGAATACTGATTACACCCGGACGCAGGGGGCGATTCAACGGGCCCGCAAGCGTGGGGACCGAGCCACCGCACGGCAACTGCGCAAGCAACTGCGCGGCATGCCTAGCGGGGATCCGCGTGATCCCGGCTTCCGCAGGCTGCGCTATGCCCGCTACGCCGACGACACCCTGCTTGGGTTCACCGGACCGAAGGCCGAAGCCGAACAGATCAAACAGCGCCTCGCTGGTTTCCTGCGCGACGACCTCAAGCTGGAACTGTCCGAGGACAAGACATTGATCACGCACGCCCGTACCCGGGCGGCGAAGTTCCTCGGCTACGAGATCACCGTGCACCACAACGACCGCAAGGTCACTCGGGGCCGCCGCAGCACCAACGGTGTCGTCGGTCTGCGCGTCCCCACGGCGGTGATCAAGGCCAAGAGCGCCCCCTACTTGACGCGCGGCAAACCCGAGCGCCGACCCCAGCTGATCAACGATGACGACCACACCATCGTCAGCACCTACGGGGCCGAGTACCGGGGCATCGTCCAGTACTACCTGCTGGCCGGCAACGTCGATCGTCTTTACCGGCTGCACTGGGTCATGGAGACCTCGCTGCTTAAGACGCTGGCTAACAAGTACCGCTCGTCGGTGTCGAAGATGGCCCACAAGTACAAGACCACCATCGACACCCCGCACGGACCACGCAGATGCGTGCAAGCCAAGGTTGAACGCAGCGGCAGGAAGCCACTGGTCGCACGGTTCGGCGGTATTCCGCTGAGACGGCAGAAAGAAGCGGTCGTCACCGACCGCCTACCCATCCCGGGAATCATCCGCCACACGGAGCTGGTCACGCGGCTGCTGGCGGACCGATGCGAGATCTGCGCCAACACGGACAGCATCCAGGTGCACCACGTCCGACGACTCGCCGATCTCCACCGCCCGAGACAGCCACAGCCCGCGTGGGCGCAATTGATGGCACGACGGCGACGCAAGACCCTGGTGGTCTGCCAGACCTGCCACGACACCATCCACGCCGGGCAGCCAACCCCGACGCTCACGCAGTAGTCACCGGAGAGCGGCGTGCGGCGAAAGTCGCATGCGCCGTTCGGGCTGGGGGCCGCCGGAAAAAGACCCGCATTCGCGGGCACCTCGCCGACGGCCCACCAGTACCCTGTGCTACGGCCTGTCGTACCGAGACGTCGAAGAACTGCTGGCCGAACGTGGCGTCGAGGTCGATCACGTCACCGTCTACCGGTGGGTGCAACGGTTTGCGCC
>DATCXA010000022.1:0-4114 GCA_036566085.1 Propionibacteriaceae bacterium | reverse complement strand
GCAAGCTTGGATCGCCGTCGCCATGACAGTTAACAATGCCGCGGCGCCAAACTACCTTCGATCTCGACAGTGCCCGGCTGCTGCACCACAACCTCCGACCATCCGCCTTCGGCAGGTCGCATGCAGCCGCTGGAGGCAGACACGTACCGGGACCAACGCACGCGTACGACATACTCCCCGGGATTCGGTAAGGCCAGCGTGAGGGAAATCGCATCACGGGCAACAACCTGGCCCGGCGGTGAGACGACCGGCCGCAGGTTCGTCACGGCGTAGAGCGTCCACGTTTCGTTCGACCACACCGCACGGAGATTGCGCAATCCAGAACGCACCAAGTTCGCTTCGTCCGGCGCCGCCCAGTCGTACGGCCCCTTCGACAGAGCCACGTACGAGATGGCGTTATCGTCCAGCCACTTTTGGTATGTATCTGCGTTGAGTGTTCCGTCGTAAAAGATCGGATTGCGGCCGATGTCGGCCTGCCGCGACCACCCTCTTGCAATGGCAACTACGGGCGCGACAAGTGCAGCTTCGCCCCGCCGCTGCGTCGGAACGACCTCGATGGGCCCCAGGGTTCCACGAGTGGCCAGCTGGCCCAGGAGCGGTGCATAGTATGGCGCGCTCAGGGCCGGATCACCGCGCTCTTGTATCTCTGTAATGGACACCGGCGGTACCAGCAAGACCGCGGTCGCGCTGGCAGCAATGACGGCGACCAGCGGAACGGTCGCGACCGCCACAATAACCGGGGCAGCGAACAGCTCAGGCAGACGTGTGGCAGTGGTCCCGACAGGCGTCGGTAGGAAATACGCGGCCGCGATCAACCCGGCCGTTAAGAGCGCGCCCCACCGCAGCACCGGACGCCGCCAACACAGTCCTGCTACCAGTAGGCAGATCAGAAAACCCAGCAAGGCGTGTTCTTCTGCAAACGATTGGCGCCCGCCGTTGCCGAATACCAATCCCACGGCGATGGTTGGCACCAGACCACTAACCGCCAGCGTCAAGCCGTCTCGTCGCCGATCTGAAAGGAAAAGCGCACCACCGGTGACGCCGAGGAACAGACCTGCGACGGGGCTCGCGAGTGCTGCTAGGACAGACAGCGCGGAAGCGATACGCAGACGACCAGAAACCAACGCCAATAGGGCACCAAGCCCGACAGCGAGGCCAAGTGCGAATGTCGTCCGCGTGACCACGAGGTTGCCGGTCAAACAAACCGCCGCAGTGACCGCGCCGAGTACCGGCCGGGCAACCTGGACACGCTTCAACAATGCGGCGAACAACACGACGCTGACCACATATGCCAACGCCGTCGTGAGGCGTACGCCGAGCAGCGCCATCACCGGCGGGGACCAGATGCTGTAGCCGAGCGGATCAAAACCGCCATACCAGCGCAGATCCAGTAGCTCAGGCCAATGCTGCTTGGCCAGCTCGGCATAAGCCAGCTGCGCCGAATAGTCACGGCCCATCGGCGGAGCGAGAAGGTAGGCGATCCCGATCAAGACGGCGATAGAGCCGGAGGCGATGACAGCAGGCGATCGCCGGTACAGCGACAGCATTCGAGATCGGATCTTGAGAGGTCGGCTTTTTACCGTGCTCTCCGTGCCGATCTTCTCGCCACCGGAGTCCGTGTCGACGTCTTTCGCGCCTGGAGACTGAATGCTCAACGCCTCAGGCTCCTCACTGCGCTCAGCACCTTCATTGCGGCGCAGCCGCTGCGCGACCCGCACGGCGATCCCCATCGCAACGGTGCCCCCCTCCGCGCACGAACTACCAGTAGAACGCTCTCTGGTCGCCCCTGTCCACTCGAGGGTCGATCGATGCGCCTTGCCAACAATCCTCACTCAAGCTGAGAGCGAGCTGAATTGCTGCTGATCCGCCGACTCGAGTCCCGCGTTGTAGAACTGCGGGATGCGAGGAGTGAGGCGCATGAGCTTTGGTCACCTATCCGACATCGAACGGGAGGCAGACCGCGAGCCAGCTGATTCCACCCGCTTCAAAGCTGGCGTATCACGAGAGATCATTTCCATCAGATCATCGAAGAGCTGACAAAGCATTGGCTTCCCGCCGAACGACATCGAACTTCAAGATCAGCTTCGATTCGTCATAAGCGATCAGTGCAACCGGCGGACCGTCGGCCGCACGCGCTCGGCCAGGCCGCTCATAGACGGATTACGGAGTGCTCTCCCACAACCCCAGCACGTTGCCCTCGGAATCCTTGAAGTAAGCGAATGCACCCATGCCCGGAATCGGAGTTCTGGCAACTACGGTGCTGCCGCCTTTGTCTTCAATCTGCTTCAGTGCGTCCTCAATGCCGTCGACACTGATCGTGATCACCGGCGCAGTAGAGATGCCGGGATCCCGCTGCATCATGCCGCCGTTAATGGCGCCTGGCTCGGTGGGCATCTGGGTCTGTTCGTCCACTGCGGTGGTCTTCACCGTCGTGTAGTCACTTTCACCCATCGGTACTGTTTGGAGCTCCCAGTCAAAGACCGAGCCGTAGAAACTCTTTGCTCGCTCGATGTCGTCGGCCGGGATCTCGAAGTGCACGACCTTCTGCATGATCAACTTCCTCCTGGGTGAGATTGGGACATTCAATAACCCTGTGACCGCACTTGCTCCGGTGTCAACAGTCGTCGGCCCCAATCCTGCGGGCCCGAGCCCCTGATGAGGCTCAGCTCTGATAAGGCCCAGCCCTCATACGGCTTAGCCCTGATAGGGAGGGGCCACGCCCCAACCCCAACGAGGAACAGGTGCATGCTCGACAACGTCGTCGGCGTCGCTGGAGTTGTGTACCGCGAGGCGCGTACCCCATTCGGCGTAGCCCATCACCGCCGCCCGGAACTCTGGGTCGTCCGGCAAGCCGGCGTCATCGGCCGCCCCGGACAGCAGCGTGACGAAACGCAGGCGTTGTTCACCGGTTATGTGCAATCCCCGATGCTTGGCGACCATGTGCTCGTAGCCGCCCAGGGCTTTGGTGTAGGTCGCCGGACCGCCCATAACCTCGCACCACCACGTCACGACGTCGCGGCGATGCTGATCACTCACCTTGCCGCCGAACAACGGGGCCAGCAGGTCATCGTCCTCGACGAGGTCATAGAACCGACCCAGCCAACGCTCGAAGGCCGGCCGCTCGCCTGCCCAGTCGTAGATCGTCGGGATCTGGCTGTTCATACAACTCCTACCCATCATTAGCTTCGGCCGACAGCCGCAATGACTACGCTCGCTGCCCATGATTCTTACGCATCGCGGAGAACGACCCGTAATCTCCGAGTCCGCGTACGTAGCACCATCGGCCGTCTTATGCGGCGCAGTCACACTGGGAGAGCGTGCACGAGTGCTGCACGGCGCGGTATTGACCGCAGAGGACGGTGAGATCTGGGTCGGCGACGATGTCGTGATCATGGAGCATGCACTGGTACGCGGCCGCTCGCGGCATCCGGTGTCCATTGGCAATGCTGTGCTCATCGGGCCGCACGCTCACCTGAACGGGGCGACAATCGAGGACGAGGTCTTCGTCGCGACCGGAGCGTCATTGTTTCCGGGCTCGGTTGCGGGCTCAAGATCGGAGCTACGGATCAACAGCGTGCTGCACGTCAACTCTCGCCTGGAGCCCGAAACGATCATCCCGATCGGTTGGATCGCTGCGGGTGATCCAGCACAGCTTTTTGCGCCGGATCAGCATGATCAACTATGGCAAGTCCAAGCTGAGCTGGACTTTCCAGGGACCGTGTACGGCGTGCCGCGCGGCACCTCGATGCGTACGATCATGGCCCGGCAGGTTGAGTTCTACGGCGCTCACCAAGACGACCAGGTCATCTAGCTTACGAGAAGTAGTCAGACCCACGACCCACAGCTGCTGACTGATGACATCGCTGCCAGCTGGAAAGTGCGGGCGAACCGCATCTTTCGAGTGCGTGGGAATGTGTCACTCGCCCGCAGTTTGTCTGTCCGCTGACCAGAGCAGTCACCATGCTCTTGAATCTGACGCGAGGTCAGGTTTTACCGTTGCAGAGTGAATGATCATTCCGAGCCACGCTGGCGGATCGGGGAAGTCTCGGTCCGAACAGGTCTGACCGTTCGAACGCTGCGCTACTACGAAGAGCTGGGCTTGCTCAAGCCGTCG
>DATCXA010000199.1:0-10163 GCA_036566085.1 Propionibacteriaceae bacterium | reverse complement strand
TACGGGGACCGACCGGCGCGCTGGCGGCTCGCTGCAATCGCTCAAGCCGATCCAGTCGACGGTCCTCGCGCCGTGCCTCCCGTTGGCTGTGTGCGTACCACTGGACAAAAAGCGCCATAAGCATCACCAAAGCGATGAGATCTCCCGACGCCCACAGGATCCCGCCTGCCAGGTATTGATCATCCAGCGGACTGGGCGGCCATGTTCGGTTGAACGCCAGATACCACCTCTCAGCGATCAGTTCGGTTGAGCTCATTATCGAAATGCCGAGGAACGCGTGGAACGGCAGCATCAGGAACAACATGAGCAGCCGCAACGGGTAGCTGATCCGGCCCGGGACCGGGTCGATTCCCATCAGCGGCCACATCAAGAGTGCCCCAATGATGAGAAAGTGCAGATGCAAGAACGCATGCCAAAAACCGGAGCGCAAGGAGAGCTCGTAGAAGGGCGAGTAATAGAGCGCGAAGGGGGTTGCGATGAATAGCGCGAGCGTGAGTGGTGCGAAGGTCAGCACCCGAGCCACCCGTGAGTGCAGCACTGCAAGCAGCATCGCGCGCGGTCGGGACGGTAGGGTCCGCAGCGCCAAGGTAACCGGTGCCCCGAGCGCGAGGAACATCGGAGACACCATCATCAAGGTCATGTGTTGCACCATGTGGACGCTCAGCAGCACCGTGTCGTAGGTGCCCAACGCCGACATCGTGGCAAGGCCGATCGATCCGAGTCCGCCGAGGAGGAACGACACGCTGCGTCGCGCGGGCCAGTGATCGCCACGGTGACGCAGCACTACCAGGCCGGCGATGTAGAGCCCGGCGGCGACAGCAATGCCAAGCGCCATCCACCACTCCCAGCTCCACGCGGTGAGGAGCCGAGTCGGCGTCAGCGGTGGCGGCTGATCGGCGGGAGTGGCGTGCAGCGGAACGAGCACCATGGCGAACCTGCTGAACACAAGCCCAGCCTAATGTCGGTGTTTGATTGCTCCGCTCGGTACGCTCGCTCCGCGCGGATGCGACTCGCATAACAAAGTCGTGCCGTGGGGTGACCTCTGCACGGGTTCCGGCAATAATGACCTCGTGGCCATGCACACACACGCAGTCTCCGGCTCCATGACCATGCCGGAGGGGGCACTACATCCCATTCCGCTATCGCGCCTGCGTGGTCGTGAGAATCGGCCAGAACCCGTCGCGGTCGGCACGATCATTTGGCTGGCTTCGGAGCTGATGTTCTTCGCGGCGCTGTTCGCGGCGTACTTCACGATCCGAAACGTAACCAACTCCCAGGCTGCGGCGACCGGGACAGTCCCACTCTGGCAAAGCCAGGGCGATTTGATCAACATACCGTTCGCCATCGCCAACACCAGCGTGCTGGTTGCCAGCTCTTTCACCTGCCAGATGGGCGTGTTCGCCGCAGAGCGGGCGCAGGTCAGGCGGTCCGGGTCACTGTTCAACCTGCGGCGATGGGGGCTGCGGGAGTGGTACACGCTGACCTATTTGATGGGCGCCTTTTTCATTGGTGGCCAGGTCTATGAGTACGCCGCGTTGTTCCATGACAATCTGACGATCTCGTCCAATGTCTTTGGGTCGGTCTTTTTCTTGGCTACCGGCTTCCACGGATTACACGTCACCGGTGGTCTGGTCGCCTTCCTGCTGCTAATGGGACGAACCTTCTTGGCCCGTACCTTCACACATGAGCAGGCCGTCAGCGCTGTCGTGGTGTCTTATTACTGGCACTTCGTCGATGTGGTGTGGATTGCGCTATTCGGCGTCATCTACATACTGCGATGAAGAACACATGGTCCCGTGCATCTGTCGGGGCCCCGACAACTGAATATTGGGACAACTGAATATATGTTTGGCCCACAACAGTGCATCAAGACACGAGAGGGACCCGCGTGCGACTCCTGTCTTCCCGGCGCCGGCATCCAGCAGCGAAGGCGTTGCTCCTGGTAGCCGGGCTCTTCTTGATGGGCGCCCTCTACAGTGTGATAGCTCCGCCGGCCAAGGTCTTGGCCGACACCGGAAACAGCCAACAGATTGCCGAAGGTAAGGCCCTTTTCGCCGTAGGCTGCGCATCCTGTCATGGGCTCAATGGCGAGGGCCAGGTCGGCGAGAATATTCAGGGGCCGCCACTTGCCGGTGTAGGCGCGGCTGCGGTGGACTTCCAGGTGAGCTCGGGTCGGATGCCAATGGCTCGGCCCGGTGAACAGGCTGCGGTCAAGCCGCCCATTTACTCCGAGGAAGAAATCGCGGCCCTCGCGGCGTACGTTGCATCGCTCGGCCCCGGCCCGGCAATCCCAGAACCCGCCGCTTACGACACGTCGAACATCAGCGCGGAGGACCTCGCACGCGGCGGCGAGCTATTCCGCACCAACTGCTCGGCCTGCCACAACTTCGAGGGCGCCGGCGGCGCACTTCCAAACGGCAAGTACGCGCCACCGCTGATCGGTCTGGACAACAAGCGGATTTACGAGGCGATGCTGACCGGCCCGCAGCAAATGCCGGTCTTCGACGACGAAGTGCTGCGGCCGGAGGACAAGCGGGCAATCATCGGATACCTCCAGGGTCTACACGAGCGCCCGACCGACGGTGGCTTCGCACTCGGCGGCCTAGGACCGGTGAGTGAAGGTCTGTGGGCCTGGATAATTGGCCTAGGCGGCCTAATCTTCTTTGCGATGTGGATTGCGGCCAAGGGGGCGAAAGCCAAGTGAGTGAAGATACGGCCCACGGCCAGCCCGGCTCTGAGCTTGCCACCGTTGATGAAGAGCGCTACCCGGTTCCAGATCCCGGCCTCGAACCCCATCTACCGCGTCTCACAGATGTCGACGAGAAGGCCGCTAATCGCGCGACCCGCCAGGTGGCCACGTTTTTTGGCTTGGTGCCTGTCCTATCGATCGGGTTTGCCGTCGTTTACTTCGCTGTTCCTGGGGACTCGTATCTCGACTTCGGTCCGTTGCGAGCCAACACCAGAAACCTCCTCCTCGGCTTGACATTCGGGCTGGCACTGCTCTTCCTCGGCATCGGTGCGGTGCAATGGGCCCGGAAGCTGATGGATGACGAGGAGATGATCGACTACCGGCACGGCGCCTCTTCTAGCGATGCCGACAAGAACTACATGCTCACCGAGCTGGACAAGGTGGTCGACGAGTCCAAGCTGACTCGACGCAAGGTGATCGGTCGTAGTTTGCTTGGCGCCCTCGCGACTATTTTGCTACCCATGATCGTCGGTCTCGCCGATCTTGGCCCCTGGCCGACCAAGAAGAAGCGCGCTGAGACGATCGAGCGGACTATTTGGGCGCCGGGGGTTCGCGTTGTCAACGACATCACCTTCGAGCCGATCAAGCCCGAGAACATCGAGATCGGCCAGTTGATCAACGCCGAGCCGGCAAACCTCCAAGATCTCGAGGGCGCTGAGTTCCAAATCGAGAAGGCGAAGGCAGCCGCCATCGTCGTCCGAATGGATCCCAACACCATTACGATTCCGCCGGCGCGCCAGGGCTGGAACATCGGCGGAATCCTTTGCTACTCCAAGATCTGCACCCACGTCGGCTGTCCAATCAGCCTGTGGGAGCAACAAACCCACCACCTGTTGTGTCCGTGTCACCAGTCGACTTTCGACCTCGGTGATGCGGGAAAGGTTGTCTTCGGCCCGGCGGCCCGTCCGTTGCCGCAACTTCCGATTGCCCTCGATAGTGAGGGTTACATCGTTGCGCAGCGTGACTTTCTCGTCCCACCCGGACCGAGCTTCTTCGAGCGGGATTCCCGTCATGACTCTCCGGAATGATTTCAAAGAAGGCGATAACTGATGGCCCAGCCAGCCGCCACCGTTCCTGACGACAGCGCGATCCAGCCCGAAACCCCAAAGAAGGAACTCGGGCCAGTCTTCAAGATTGCCTCTGGGCCGACCAAATGGCTGGACGACCGGATCGGGCTTGCCGGACTCAGTCGTCCGTTCTTCCGCAAGGTATTCCCGGACCACTGGTCGTTCCTTCTCGGTGAGATTGCGCTCTACTCGTTCATCGTTCTAATTTTGAGCGGCATCTTCCTGACCATCTGGTTCAAGCCGTCTATGTCTGAGGTCGAATACCAAGGCAGCTACGAGCTGCTGCGCGGACTGCACATGTCGGACGCATACGCATCGACTCTTAACCTCTCGTTCGACATTCGCGGCGGCCTGCTGCTGCGGCAGATGCACCACTGGGCGGCTGCGGTCTTCATTGCCGCAATGCTCACCCACAGCCTTCGGATTTTCTTCACCGGCGCCTTCCGCAAGCCGCGCGAGATCAACTGGCTGATCGGCGTAGCAATGCTCACACTTGGCCTCGTCGAAGGGTTTGCCGGCTACTCGCTGCCGGACGACCTACTATCCGGCACTGGCCTGCGGTTCGTCGATGGGCTGGTTCGCGCGATTCCGCTGATCGGCACCTGGGCAGAGTTCTTCGCCTTTGCTGGTGAATTCCCGGGCGAGCTGATCATTCCTCGGCTATACATGCTGCACATCCTGCTGATCCCCGCCCTGCTCCTCGGGCTCATCGCGGCTCATCTAGCACTGGTCGTCTACCATAAGCACACCCAGTACCCGGGCCCGGGCCGAGTCCAGGGCAACGTCGTCGGCTATCCGGTCTTCCCCGTATACGCCGCCAAGGCCGGTGGGTTCTTCCTGATCGTCTTCGGTGTTCTCACCTTGATGGGCGCGACGATGCAGATCAACCCAGTCTGGGTGTTCGGGCCTTACAACCCCGCGGAAATCACCGCTGGCTCTCAGCCGGACTGGTACATGGGCTTTGTCGAGGGCGGCATTCGTCTCATGCCGAACTGGGAATGGCACATTGGATCGACGACCTGGTCGTGGAACGTCGCAATACCGGGTCTCGGGCTCATGGGTCTGTTCTTCGGTTTGATGGCTATCTACCCGTTCCTCGAGGCCTGGGTCACTGGCGACAAGCGCGAGCATCACATCCTCGATCGTCCTCGCAATGCTCCGACCCGCACGGCCTTCGGTGTAGCTGCGATCACCGGCTACGCGCTGCTGATGATCGGCGGTGGCAACGACCTTGTCGCGACTCAATTCGACGTATCACTCAACTCAGTGACAAGGTTCCTGCGGGTGGCCGTGTTCGTGGGACCGGTGATCGCATTCCTGATCACGAAGCGGATCTGCATCGGACTTCAGCGCGCCGACCGTGACCGGATGCTCCACGGCGCCGAGTCGGGCATCATCGATCGGGCTCCTTCAGGCAAATACTCCGAGCGGCATCGTCCGATCAGTCGCGGCGAGGCCTTCGCGCTCACTCAGCATGAGGACACGCCCGCGCTGATGCCGATGACAGACGTGGATGGCATGTCGGAGAGGGAGATCAAGTCTGAGCAACGGCGGCGCAAGGCAACGCGCTTCTACTTCATCGACACGCTGCGCAGGCCGACTCGGGCCGAGCTCGAAGAGGCTGCTGCTCACCACATGCACGCTATGGCGATCGAGGGCGACGGTGAGCATCATGCGATCGAAGCCGAGGAAGAGGAAGAGCACCATCTGGCTAGGTAGCGAGACCATCCGCGGCGGGCCCCACATTTCTCCTAGGAGTCGTGGGGCCCTTCGCAGTCCTGGGATCCCACTCTCTGACCCCGCCGTTCCTTGTCTGAAACACACGTATACGTTTGTTCCTTCCGGTCTGCATACTTGGTCACCCACTGGCCGAGCGAAGGAACCCGGCTACGAGCGTTGGCATTGCTCGAACAGCGCGCAAAGCTGGGGAGACCTAAGGCGGCTAGCGCTAGCTACCGTCCCTCCGCGGGGGATGTGGGATTGCTCACTCTTCACAAAACCTGACAATGATCCGGAACTAGCAGGCGTTGACGCGTCTGGACGAGACCGACCAGCGGTCATGACGCCCGAGTACACGCAACGAGGACATGAGCACCAATCAAAAGCTGACGAATCGCACCACAGAGCCCGATACCGGCAGGGCACCAAGCGACAAGAAACCTAAGAAAAGCAAGCTTGATCTTTCCGCCACCCAGGTAGTCGGCGGTGCATTGGCCGCCATGACGGCCGCCGCGCTGGGTTCTCAGCTCAGCGTGGCTGGCACGGTTGTCGGTGCAGCGCTGGCCAGTATCATCGCGGCAGTCGCCGGGTCGCTGTATACAGCCTCCATCCGGCGAACCCGCGACAAGGTGAAGACCGTCTTCTGGACTGGGCAACCGAATGAGGTGGAAGAGCCCACCGTCATGGAGATTGTGTCCGACAGCGAAGGTCATGTCGCCGGGCAGCGAAGCCATCTTGTGGCACCCGAGCCTGCATCGCCGCGCCAGGGTGGCCCGAAACTGAGTTGGAAGCGGGTCGCTGTCGCAGCTCTGGCCGCATTCGGCATCGCAGCGGTCTCATTGACCGCCGTTGAGTTGGTTACGGGTCATGCCCTCTCCGGCGGTACCGGAACGACCTTCCAGCAGGTCGGCGAGGGCAGCTCCGCCAAGAAATCGGACACCAAGAAAAAGGCGCCATCAGAGAAACCGACGAAGAAGGCCACCACCGCCTCTACCGAGGAGCCGACGACCGAGCCGAGCGAGGAATCTTCGAGCCCACGGACTCAAGCAACGACGGCACCGCCGACCCCGGAAACGACTCAGACCAGCAGGGCGACCCCCGCGCCGAAGGCGAGTTCTAGCGGCAATCCCTAACAAACTAAGAGCAGTGCGACCAGCTGCCGGGCGGTCGATAGGCAAACCTTGGCGGAGACAGTGAGAATGTCCAGGTGCGATTTCTGAAAGAGCTCCCACCGTACGACTTGACCTATTCCGACGTCTTCATGGTGCCCCGACGTTCTGCCGTCGGGTCCCGGCTGGACGTCGACCTCACCAGCACTGATGGGATCGGGACGACGCTGCCCATCGTCGTGGCCAATATGACCGCGATTTCTGGGCGAAGGATGGCGGAGACTGTGGCGCGTCGGGGCGGAATTGCAATCCTTCCGCAGGACATTCCCGCTGATGTCGTTGCCGAGGTGGTTGGCAAGGTGAAGCGGTCGCACCCGGTCTATGACACGGCAGTCTCGGTGACCCCGCATACCACGGTGGGCGAGGCACTCTCCTTGATCCCAAAGCGAGCACATGGTCTAGCGGTCGTCATCGAGAACGGTAAGCCGCTCGGCACAGTGAGCGAGACCGAGGCCGCGGGGGTGGATCGCTTTGCCCAAGTGCACACGGTGATGTCAGGTGATGTGCTCACCAGCACTCCGGAGTCATCGCCGACCGAGATCTTCGAGGAACTGACCCACCGGCACCTCGAGGTGGCACTCTTGGTCGAAAACGGCAAGCTGCTCGGTGTCATGACACGGAAGCACGCGCTGCGCTCGACCTTGTATGACCCGGCGCTTGATTCCGATGGCCGGCTCATGATTGGCGCGGCCGTCGGCATCAACGGCGATGTCGCGATTCGTGCGGAGGCCTTGCTCGACGCCGGAATCGACGTTCTGGTCGTCGACACGGCACACGGTCACCAAGATCGAATGCTGGAGTCGCTGAAGGCTGTACGTGAGGTGCGAGACCGGCTGGCGGATACCCAAGGGCGTCGCGTCGCGCTGGTCGCGGGCAATGTGGTTTCCGCTGATGGAGTCAACGATCTGGTGGGAGCCGGCGCCGATGTCGTCAAGGTCGGAGTCGGGCCCGGTGCTATGTGCACGACGCGGATGATGACCGGCGTGGGTCGGCCGCAGTTCAGCGCTGTCCTGGAATGTGCTGAAGCGGCGCGTGCCGTGGGCCGATCGATATGGGCCGACGGCGGCGTACGCCACCCCCGGGATGTCGCGCTTGCACTGGCAGCTGGGGCAGGCAGCGTCATGATCGGCTCCTGGTTCGCCGGAACCTACGAGAGCACCGGCAACCTGATGATCGACGCCGAAGGGCGGATGTACAAGGAGTCGTACGGCATGGCGTCGGCGCGGGCCGTCAAGTTGCGTACCAAGGACTCCTCAGGATTCGACCGGGCGCGTGCCGGGCTGTTCGAAGAGGGCATCTCGACGGGGCGCATGTATCTCGACCCGGAGCGGCCGAGCGTAGAGGACCTGATCGATTCCATCGTGGCGGGCCTACGCAGTAGCTGCACCTACGCCGGCGCCTTAAATCTTGAGGAGTTCCACGACTTTGCCGTCGTCGGCGTCCAGTCCAGCTCCGGCTATGACGAGGGCCAGCCACAGCACATCAATTGGTAACAGCGTTTGCGCTTTCTGAGGCGGTCTGAGCCTGTCGAGCAGCGCCCTGCGACAAGGCCGCCGTCCTGAGTTTGTCGAAGGTCTCAGGGCGCATCCGTCAGCCGTCGATGGGGTGGGCAGCGCCGGTAACGCGTACGCCGGGCTCACCGCGGATGACGCTTACCTCAAGCTTGCTGGGGCGGCCCATGTCCACGCCCTGGATGATCGTGAACGCGGCGTGCTCACCGATGATGCCGAGCTCCCGTAAATAGCCACCGAATGCCGCTGCCGCGGCGCCAGTCGCCGGATCCTCGACCACTCCGCTACTGGCGAATGGGTTACGAGAGTGATAGCGCTTCTTGGATTCGGGCCAGATCAATTGCAAGGTGACCAGCGCGTGCTCGCGCATCAGTCTGGCAAGAGCGTCGAAGTCGTAGTCCAGGTCGGCCAGTCGCTGCCTCGTCTTGGCTACCAGCACCAAATGCTCCGAACCTGCGTTTGCCAGCAGGACTGGATACTCCGGGTCAAGATCATCGGCGGACCAGCGAAGCGCCTGCAATGCTGCTGCCACCAATCCAGGCGCAGGCTCGGCCGTTCGAGGTGCCACGCTCGTCATTTCCGCGACGAGCTCACCATTGTCGTTCCGGAAAGTTGTGATGCTGACAACTCCGGCGGGCGTGTAAAAGATCAGCTCGTCTGCCGGAGATCGCTCGACCAAGGCCACTGCCGCCGCAATGGTGGCATGTCCACAGAACGGCACCTCCTGCAGCGGCGCAAAGTAGCGAACGTCGTATCCGTTCGGCTCACCCTGTCTCCTGACCAGGAAGGCAGTCTCCGAATAGCCGACATCAGCGGCGATGGCCTGCATCTTCGCGGCATCCAGTCCGCTGGCATCCAGCACCAAGCCAGCGGGGTTCCCGCCCTGGCCGTCCATCGTGAACGCTGCATAGCGCAGCAGCTCGGTCATCACCCTCCGACTCCAGTGACCAGCGTCTCAGGCAGTGGCGAAGCGATTTGCCGATCGTGCTCGGGCCTTGGCGGCTTCCTCTTCGCGGTTCTTGGGCGGTGCCGCGGTGACGAGGTCGTGAAGCAGATGGTGCGTGGCGTGGGCGATCTCTTCGACCGCGCGATAGAAGACCTCCTCATTCGCCTTCGACGGCTTGGACATGCCCGCTACCTTCCGCACATACTGCAAAGCCGCGTCATGCACCTCAGCGCGGCTCGCCGGCGGGTCAAAGTTGTTCAGCGGCCTAATGTTTCGACACATGCGGCCCATTGTGCCCGACGCTATCGATACCACTTAGCCTCTTCAGCTGCCGCTGGGATGATTCGGTCATGCCAGGCTCTTCATATCTCTGGGTCCGACCGCCATGAGCCCATGATCAGAGTGTCAATGATCAACCCTGCTAGCTGACCCCGGCTCGACGTCTGTCGCACCGCCGGGCACGAAAGATGACACGAAACAATGACATGGTGAAGGCCAACTCAGGTCGGGAGCTGCGGATGAATCTCATGCATGGTCGAGGGCTGGTTGTTGTCAGCCGCTGACCTGTACTCCGAAGTCGTACACCCCGGCTCCGTCGCCCGGCGCGACTGGTGGAAGTCCGCCGTGGTCTACCAGGTCTATCCGCGCAGCTTCTCCGATAGCGACGGTGACGGCGTCGGTGACCTCGGCGGAATCCTGGACCACTTGGACTATCTCGAGCTGCTCGGTGTCGACGTCGTCTGGCTGAGCCCGGTCTACCGCTCGCCGATGGCCGACAACGGCTACGACATTTCCGACTACCACGACGTCGACCCGCTCTTCGGCACGCTCCAGCAGCTCGACGAGCTGATCGCGCAGTTGCACACGCGGAACATGAAGCTGGTGATGGACCTCGTCGTCAACCACACCAGCTCGGCGCACGCCTGGTTCGTGGAGTCCCGCTCGTCGAGGGACAATCCCAAGCGCGACTGGTACTGGTGGCGGTCCGCACGGGCCGGTCAT
>DATCXA010000019.1:0-2106 GCA_036566085.1 Propionibacteriaceae bacterium | reverse complement strand
GACCGTGCAGGCAGCTCTACCGCCGCAACAGCGGCCTCCCAATGGCCCCGAGCCAGCTCAAGCCGGCCCTTGCCTGCCTGCAGATAAGCCAGAAAGCCAAGGAATTCAGCTTGTTCCACCAGCGCCATCGCCTCGATCATGAACCGCTCGGCCTCATCGAGGCGAAACTCGTCCAGCAGATTCCAAACAATGTCGATGTATGCCCGACTGGCATCCTCAACATCATTTATCGATAGGGCGACGCGCACTGCCTCGCGAAGATCATCGAACCCGTTTGGGTCTCCGCTCTGCCACTTGGCTGCACCGAGGTTGGTCAGCGCATGAGAAAGCACCGGAGTCGCGCCTGAGGTCGTGGCTAGCGCAATGGCCCGCCGGGCCAGGGCAACGCTCTCCTGCGAGCGGTGCGCCAGCATCGCAAGTTGCGACTGATTGCTCAAGGCGAAGGCGAAGAGCCCTTCGTCCCCGACCTCTCCTAGCACCGCAGTCGCTTCCTCGGCGGCCTGATCTGCGTCGGCTCGCCTCCCGTTGAACCACATGATTCTGGACAACCAGCGCAGACTCAGCCCGAGTGCCTCGCGGTCCGGCAGCTGGCGGCGCAAGGCGACGGCTCGACGCTGCGCAAGAGCGGCGTCAGCGGCCGCACCGATCGTGTATCGCTCGACGGCGCACTCCTCGAAAAGATCGGCCAGCTCTGCCGGAGTGAACCGGTCCTCATGTTCAAGCGCGAGTGTGTAGTGGGCTGCCGCTTCCCGATGGGCGCCAGACGTGGCGGCGTCTCGGGCAGCAATCGGCGCGTACCGTACGAGGGCGTCTATGTCGCCCGCTTCGGAGGCGTGATGGACGAGCCGGCTGGCGTCGGTGTTAGCAAGGGAGGACAACCCCGGGGGCACGTTGGAGCCCACCGCCGAGGCGACCAGCTCGCTGACGAAATAGGGGTTTCCGTCGCTCAGAGCGAAGACCTCATCCGCGTCCAAGGAGCTGCCGGCGACGAGTTCGCGTACGGCGGGCTCGGTGAGACGTTGTGGGCTTAGATGGTGCACGTGTTCAGCGTGTGATGCGTCGCCCAGCAGTTGGGTCAGCGGTTGGTCGCGTGACAATTCGTCGTCGCGGTAAGTGAGCAAGAGGACAACTGGCAGTTGAGCGATCCGGCGTACCAGGAAACGCAAGGTGTCGACTGTTGCCTCGTCGGCCCAGTGAACGTCCTCAATGACCAAGGTGCACGGTGGCGGCTGGCGCAGCTCATCGAGCAAAGCATCCATGACCTGGTCGCGCTCACCCGACTGGAGTGCTTGGGCTAAGCGGGGACCGACCGCATCGGTTAGATCTCGAAACGGGCCAAGTGTGCGCGGCGTACTGAGTGCATCGCAAGAGCCAACCAGCATCCGGGTGCCGTCGGGGAGTTCTGAGCGGATCGCTGACACCAGGCTGCTCTTGCCGATGCCTGCCTCGCCATGGAGCAGTACCACGGAGCCGGTGCCGCGTACGGCTTCGCGAGCCGCATCTACTAGGGTTGTCAGCTCGCGATCACGCTCCAACAGCGGTCGCGTCACCCTCCGATGCTATTTGGCTGATGTTGGCTGATGCTGCGCACCTTCACCCGCCAACTGGTCGAAGACGACACCAGATCCGGGCCGTTCCATGCCGTCTTTGACCACTTGCGAGAGAACGACGTTTGACAGATGGCAGACCGCTCGAATGCAGGGTGAGGTTTCCAGCGTTTCAGCGCAGGCGACGCCTGCGCCACCCCTCACATGTTCCTCACAGGTAGCTCCGAGCTGCGTCATGAGTTGGCGGGATGTCCTGGCACATGTTGGCGCAAGCATGAGAGGGAGGGCCTGGTTCATGATCACATCGGAGGAATCATCGGACCGCAATGGTTGCCCAGCCTGGGCTCGACCGGATCGCCGCCGGTCGATCTCTCGCAGACTCGGACGCTCGACTCTCCTCGCGGCGGTTGGCGGCGCAGCGTTCTTCTTACCTATCGCAGGATCAGTCGCTTTGGCGGAAACGTCAACCAATGACGCCGCCTCCGGCGTCGCCGTCGATTGGCGGCAGCCCTGGGAGGGCCGGACCGGCTACTCAGAGGCCACCCCTGTGTCGAGTACA
>DATCXA010000181.1:0-10947 GCA_036566085.1 Propionibacteriaceae bacterium | reverse complement strand
GCAGGGCGCGCTCGGCGCGGACCAGCTGCTCATCGGTGGACACCGCCGCAGCCCCAACGGTGAGCTGGGCCGGCGCCGGTTTGGGTGTGGCCGCGGTGCCGGAATGTCGCGCCGCGTCCGCGCGCCGTAAGGCCTCGAGGGTCCGACGCGGCTGGGTCTGTGCGGCGGAACCGGGAACGCGTCGACGGTAGGCCAGCCCGTGGCGGGTCAGCACAGGTTCCAGCGCGGCGA
Organism: Propionibacteriaceae bacterium; assembly: GCA_036566085.1. Lineage (GTDB taxonomy): Bacteria > Actinomycetota > Actinomycetes > Propionibacteriales > Propionibacteriaceae > Microlunatus. Next base: position 10,716 of record DATCXA010000181.1, on the reverse strand, counting down.
CGTCGTCGAGCAACGGGTCGGACGCGCTGGTGACCAGCCATCCGCCGGGCACGAGAGCGGCGGCCATCTCCTGGACCGCCGCTCGGATCGCTGTCGGCGTCAGGTAGATCAGCACGTTGCGGCAGAAGATGACGTCGAACTGGCCCTCAGCGATCGGAGCGGGGTCGAGCAGGTTGCGCCGTACGAACGACACGTCCGCACGCAGCTCGTCACGCAGGCGGAACCCCGCACGTTCGAGGCTGAAGTAGCGGGCCACCTCGCCGTCGGGCAGCCCGCGCAGCGCCCACCGGTTGTAGACGCCGCCCAGCGCGGTGGCGATGGCCGAGGCAGACAGGTCGGTGCCAACGACGCGATAGCGCCCGCCGTACCCGGCATCTCGCAAGACGATGCCGAGGGAGTAGGCCTCCTCACCGGCCGCGCAACCGGCGCTCCAGACCCGCAGCGGCCGGTCCAGATCGCCGATGCCAGGCAGAATCGCTTGGCGTAGCAGGTCAAACCGCGACGGCTCGCGGAAGAAGAAGCTCTCCTGCACGGTCACGTGATCGCACAGCCGAGAGAACAGCCCATCGTCGACGAGCACCTCGTCCAACCAACGGCCACCGGCCTCGTCGCCCCCGAGGGCGGCCCGCAGCCCTTCAGCCAGCCACGCGCCACGTGCGCCGGCGAAGCTGATGCCGGTGCGGCGACTCGCCTCGGCGATGACCGCGTCGAGGCCATCGCCAGCGATGGCGACGGCGGTCACGCTCGCCTCGACTCGGCCGAGGTGACCGCGCTGTCCAGACGCAGCGCCTCGTCGGCGGCAAGGAACGAGCGAACGTCGTACACGAGCATCAACCCATCGTCTCGGCGGGTGACCCCCGGCAGGTACTTCGCTTGCGCGACGTCATCAACCGGGACCAGGTCACGGCTCGCGACGGTGACCACGTCCTCCGCGCGGTCGACCCAGATGCCGACACGCCGAGGCCTCACATCGCAGACGACGACGTGATCTTCGCAGTCGGGCGGTCGCGTCGGCAACCCCAGGCGCCGGCGAAGGTCGAGCACCGGCACCAACGCGCCGCGAAGGTCGATCACCCCGCTGACCGTCTCGGGCGCGCCGGGCAACGCCGTCGTGGCAAGCGCCGGCAGCACCTCGACCACCTCGTCGAGGACGAACCCGCAGCGCACGTCGCCGACGTGGACCACCAGGACCCCGACCTCGTCTCCCCCGTCAGTCGGCCGGGTCACAGCCCTGGCGGCGTACTGCTGTGCAGTAGCCCCATGTCTTCCTCTATCGGCGCACCGGGGCACGTCTTGAGGAATGGGTCACGTTGCGACCGAAGCAGCGGCGCGCCTCGGCCCTTGTCTCACCACGCCGACCATCCGCCGTCAACAACGATGTTCTGCCCGGTGATGAACCTTCCGGCCGGTGACGCGAGCAGCAGTGCGACGCCGGCGACGTCCTGTGGACGACCCACGACACCCAAAGGTGATGCTTGGCGAAACAGCTCGACGGTCTCTGGGTCTGCGTTCGCAGGGGGGATCTGGCCAGGACTGATGCAGTTGACGGTGATCCCCTGAGCACCCAGAGCGCAGGCGAGACTTCGCGTCAAGTTGACCACGGCCCCCTTCGCTGCGTGGTAGTCGCTGCCCGACGGTCGATAGTGGTGACCATAGGTGCGTGAGTCTGCCCCCAGGATGCCGTGGATGGAGCCGAGGAGCACGATGCGGCCTCCCTCCCGCATCCGGCGGGCAGCTGCCTGCGCCGAAACTGCGGCGGTCCCCACGTTCAGCCGGAATGTCTCCCACCATTGCGCCATTCCGATGTCGGGCGCCAAGGCATAGCCTCCTCGCCCGCCAGCGTTGGCGACGAGCACGTCCAGGGGCTTCCCGTCTAGGATCTTGTCAAGCAGGCGCTCGACGGTGTCCTCGTCGGAGACATCGCCCGTATGGCCCCAGCACGACAAGCCCTCGCTCGTCAGATCCTGCGTGGCTGCGTCAATGGGGCCACGCCGTCGGCCGACGATGTGCACACTGGCACCTGCTCGGGCGAGCGTCGCAGCGATGGCTCGTCCGATGTGCGTCCCGCCGCCAGTGACGACGGCGGTCCGCCCGTGCAGATCAAAGGTGGTCACCGAGCCCGTGTTGATCAACGAGGGGCTCAACGCCATTCACTCCTCCTTGGCAGCGATGATCACGACCTCGACCAGCACGCCGTCACCGATGCTGGCCAAGGCGTTTGTCGAACGCGCGGGCAAGGCGGCGTCGCCGAGCCAGTCGACCCACACGGCATTCATGACATCCTTGCCCGCGAAGTCGATCAGGTTTACCCGAGCCTGCAAGATGCTGCGCTTTGATGATCCCGCGGCCGCGAGCACACGATCGACCTCCTTGAGCACCTGACGCATCTGTCCGTCCAAGGGCTGACTCAGGTCCTCCGCGGCGATGCCGCCCAGGTAGAGGACGCCGTTGTGCTCCACGACCGCGGTGTGGCCGTGCTCGGTGATTCTGGAGATGTTGGTCATTGCTGTCCCTTCGTTGCTGGTCCTGAATGTGGACGGTGCCGTCAGCGGCCGTCAGGCTCCGCCGCTGGTCACAGCGAGGAGTTCTTTGAGCCTGGCCGCGGCCCGCTGTCTGAGGTTGTGCGCAGATTCGGTGGACAGATATCCGATGTGCGGAGTGGCGAGCACGGACGGATGACGCGTGAGCTCAGCCGAGCTGCCGGTGGGAGGCTCATGGAGGAGCACATCAAGCGAGGCACGCCAGAGCTGCCCGGAGTTCAATGCGGCCAGCAGGGCGTCCTCGTCGACCAACGCCCCACGTGAGGTGTTGACCAGGTGTCCGCGCGGCCCAAGCGCCTTGATCACTTGACCGTCGCACATGCCCGTCGTGTCGGGTGTCGCTGGCATGTGCAGAGTCAGGTGGTTCACCCAAGAACCCAGCTCTTCCAGGGACGATGCGCGGCGTAGCTCGGGAAACGTGGTCGGGCCGACGAGCGGGTCGTAGACCATCACGGGGAAGCCCAGCCCGAGCAGGCGGCGAACGACCGCCTGCCCGATCCTGCCAAGGCCCGCGACACCGACAGGGTCATCAGCGAACCGGAGAGGCTTTGGCACGAGATTTGGAGCCCATTCGCCCTCGCCCGTCAGCCGGTCGAGGGGCGACAGTCGTCGGGCTGCCGCACAGATGAGCGACACCGTGTGCTCAGCCACCTCGTCGATGCAGTAGTCAGGCACGTTGCTGACCTGCACACCATGGCGCGCCGCCGCTTCGACATCCACGTTGTCGAGACCAACGCCGTAGCGCACGATCGCCTGCAGCCCCGGCAGCGCGGCGAGAACCCGCTTGCTGATCGGTGCCCACTGAACGAGCAATCCATCCGCTTCGCTCGCCGCGCTGATGACGTCGTCCTCGGTGTGGGCCTCCACCTGAGCGAGGCGAAATCCTCCCCCAAGGACCTCCGCTTCAACGCTGCCGTCTCCAAAGTCGCAATCCGTGATGACGACCGTGGTCACGACTCACCTCGGCCCGCGCCGAGCTCCTGCGGGTGGGGGACGGCGACGACAGCATCGACCTCGATGTCGAACCGGGGCAGAGGAGTCGGAATGGTGGTTCTCGCCGGCAGGGGGTGAGGGAAGAACTCCTCATAGATCTGGTTCATCTCCGAGAAGTCGCGTGACATGTCACGCAGGTAGACACCCACGCGGACGACGTCGGCCATCGTGCCGCCACTGGCACGGACCAGCGCCTCGACGTTTCGGAAGGTCTGACGAGCCTGATCCGCAAAGCTGCCCTCGACGAGGACTCCCTTGGGGGTGAAGGGGCCCTGCCCCGAGAGGAAGACGAACGCGCCGGCAGCGCCGATCGCCGGTGAGTACGGGGCGCGGACCGGGGGCGCGTCCTGGCTTTCGATCACCCAACGCATTGACAACCTCCAGCGGGGATTATATAAAATGCATAATCAACTCTACATGGAGGTGTTGCGTGTGTCTAGGCGATCAGCGACTACCGCTGCAACGGCCCTGCTCCTCCTGGTTGCGGGATGCTCCGGCGGAGCCGACGCCGAGGGGAGCGCACCCTCGGCGACCGGAGGCTTCGACTGGAAGCGGTTCTCGGGACAGTCGATCTCAATGCTGGCGTCACAGAACCCGTGGCAGGCAGCGATCGAGCCTCTGGTCCCAGAGTTCGAGGCCCTGACGGGGATGACCGTCAAGGTCGAGTCCCTTCCCGAGGATCAGTTCCGTCAGCGTCGACAGGTTGCGCTGACCGGTCGTGCCGACAGCTTCGACGTCTACATGACCCAGCCCGTCCAGGACGGTGCGCGGTTCCACCAGCTCGGTTGGTACGAGAACTTGAAGCCGTACCTCTCAAACGCTGCCCTGACCGCTGGCGACTACGACTTCGCCGACTACCCCGACACCTTGATCGAGGGCGCTACCTTCACCGGCGACATCATTGGCATCCCGGTGATGATGGACGTGGAGATGTTCTACTACCGCAAGGACATCCTCCAGAAAGCCGGAGTTGCAGTGCCCTCCACGATGGAGGAGCTCGAGAAGGTCGCCGCCGCAATAGATGACCCCAACGGGGTTCGTGCATACGCGGCGCGCGGCAAGGGTGCAGCCGCGGTCACCCAGATGTCGACGCTTCTCTACAACTTCGGGGCCGACTGGACCAACTCCAGCGGGATGGCGGCCTATGCCTCACCGGAGGGCGTGAAGGCATTTCAGTTCTACGGCGAGATGCTGAGCAAATATGCCCCCAAGGGCGTAACAGGAAGTTCCTGGGAAGAGCTGCTACCGCAGTTCGCTCAGGGTCGTATAGCCATGTGGCACGACAGCTCCTCCTTCGTGACGACGATCCTCGATCCGAAGAACTCGACTCAGGAAGTTCGCGACAACCTCGGTTACGAGGTGATGCCAAGCGGCCCGGGAGGCCAGTACAACGCCACCCTGCCCTGGGCGGTGGCCATGAACCCCCATGCGAAGAAGAAGGACGCGGCATGGCTGTTCATCCAATGGGCCACGAGCAAGGACGTGGTCACCAAGGTGCAAGCGTCCGGCGTGGCCGGCGGCCGGAGTTCCGTCCCGTTCCCCGACTCGCTGCCCGCGGAATGGGTTGAGGTGTTCAAGAAGGACCTGGCCGTGGCGAGACCCAAGCTGCCCGCGGTGATCCCCGTCGGTGAGGTCCGCGATGTCATCGGTGAAGCAATCGTGACGTGCATCGACAACAGCGAGAAGTGCGCCGACAAGGTCGTCGAGTCGGCCGGCAAGTTCGACCAGATCGTCAAGGCATCGTAGTGATCCGTAGCACGAATGCTCCTGACGCGCCCGCGGCGGCGCGTCAGGAGCAGCACGGGAGAACCACGACCGTTGAACCACTGCGTCAACGTGCGGCGAACTGGGTCGAACGCCATCTGGCTGTCGTCTTCGTGGGCCCAAGTGCGCTCATCCTCGCGTTGATGTTTGCTTTCCCCATCGGTTACACGATCTACCTATCACTCCACCGTTGGTCGGGAGGCGTCACCGCACCCCAGTTCAAGGGCATTGACAACTACACGCAGCTCCTGTTCGAGGACAGCAGATTCCACTCCGCGCTTTGGCGCACCTTCGCCTTTGCAGGCATGGCAGTGTTGGTCGAGACAGTTCTTGGTGTGGCAATAGCGATGCTCCTCCATCGCAGATTTGTACTGAGCGGGCTGGTTCGGAGCATCTTCATGTTGCCGATGATCGCGACGCCCGTGGCGGTGGCACTAGTTTGGAAGTTGATGTTCCAGCCCGATCTCGGCGTTCTGAACGCCATCCTCAAGGCTATCGGCATCCCAGCCTGGGGCTGGACGTCCAATCAGGCGGCGGCACTGCCTCTCCTGGCCTTGGTCGACGCCTGGGAGTGGACATCTTTCATGACCCTGATGACGCTGGCGGCGCTCGCGGCGCTTCCGAAGTGGCCACTTGAGGCCGCCGCGATAGATGGTGCAAACGCCTGGGAGACTTTTAGGCATGTGGTGTGGCCCCTCATACGCCCCATCGTAATAGCGGCAGCGGCGTTCCGCGCCATTGACGCCCTCAAGACCTTCGACCTGATTCTCGTGATCACTGGGGGAGGTCCGGGATTTGCCAGCGAGACGATCGACGTCTATGCCTATAGAACCACGTTCGAGTACCAACACCTGGGCTACTCGGCAGCGATGCTGATCGTCTTCTTCCTGATAGTCATGACTACTACCGCAGGCTTACTGCGTCTTCGGCGGCCGGCATGGTGACAAGGACAACGAAAAGCGTCAGCGCGTGGCTTAGACGATTGGGATTCGCGGCACTTCTATGTCTCGTCCTGGCGCCGTTCATGGGCGTCTTCCTCTACATGGTATCTACGTCACTGCAATCGCCCAGAGATGTCTCGAAGCCCGGACTTCGCCTGTGGTTCACGCCAACTCTTGAGAATTATCGACGAGTGTTCTTGGAAAATGACATCGGGGCTTTCGCCCTAAACTCCTTGGTCATTGCCACGGCGTCGACACTCTTGGCGCTCCTCCTCGGTGCGCCGGCGGCCTTCGCGCTCGTGCACTTCAAGCTCACCAGGATGACCGTCGTCATTCTCTTGACGCGGGTGACGCCGGGAATCACCCTGCTGCTGCCCTGGTTCATCCTCTTCACACACCTGGGTTGGATCGATACCTACCGTGCACTGGTACTCGTGCATCTGGTGATCAACTTGCCGCTCGTCATATGGATGCTGAGCAACTTCCTTGCGGATGTACCCCGAGAGCTGATGGAAGCAGCACGCATGGACGGAGCATCCACACAGCGGGCTTTCGTGAGTGTCATAATGCCCACAATCCGCTCCGGTATGGCCGCGGTTGCCATTCTCGCCTTCATTCTCTCCTGGAACAGCTTCTTGTTCTCGATTGTCCTCGCAGTCGACAGGACACGGACCCTCCCGGTGGCCGCGTTTAATTTTATGTCCTACGGCAGCATCGAATGGGGCGCCATCACCGCCGTAGCCGTCATCATGACCTTGCCTGTTGTCATCCTCGCCCTGATGGCGCAGCGGCAGATCATTGCTGGCCTCTCAGGAAGAATCGAGGTATGAAATGGTTGCTCAGAAAAATGGGACAAGTGGATTCGTAAGGTCCAAGACCAAGACCCGGGCCCGGCTAGCGCCGGCCACCCGTCGCACAGCCGAGCAGATCGCAGTTGACACGTTGCGCCGCGCCATCATGGCCGGTGAGATCACCGGCGGCACCAGACTCATCCAGCAGGACATCGCCGGGGAGCTTCGGATCAGCACCACACCGGTGCGGGAAGCCCTCCGTGTGCTGGCTGCCGAGGGTTTGGTGGAATTCGACCCGCACCGCGGCGCCGTGGTTCGAGAGATCGACGATGACGAGATGCGGGAGGTCATCTGGCTACGAGGCCTGCTTGAGCCCGAAGCAATGCGACTTGCTGCGGACAGGGCTCCGCGGGCCACGTTGGAGATCGCAGCTGATCTCGCAAGCCAGATGGAGCAGGAAAGCGACGTGCCGACCTGGATGACGCTGAATCGCGAATTTCATGCGGTCTTGTGTGAGGCGTCGGGTGCCCGTTGGCTCGAGGCGCTCCTCACGTCCCTCCGATCTGCGGCCGAGATCTATCTGGCGGCCAGCCTTCGTGCCGCACCACAGCCCATGGCGGTAGGCAACGCAGAACACCGTGCCCTATTGGACGCGATACTTCGGGGGGATCGAGAGGAGGCTGCTCGGATCTCCTTGCTGCACGCGCGGGCGCTCGTACCGACCCTAGAGGCGCCCCTACCGGACACCCAGAAACGCAAGCACTCATAGAAAGTTGGTTACCATGGGGATCTACGAAGAGCTTGGCCTGACTCCTGTCGTCAACGCCGACGCACGCTGGACCGGGCTGGGTGGATCGCTGATGGCGCCGGCCGTCCTGGACGCGATGCGGTCCGCAGCCGAACACTACATTGACATCAATGCGCTCCAGCGTGCGGCCGGTGCACGGATCGCTCAGTTGACGAACAACGAGGCCGCATACGTCAGTGCGAATGCCACCGCCGGGATCGTTATCTCCGTGCTGGCATGTATCACCCGTGGCGACGAGTTGAGCATCGGCCGGCTTCCTGACGCTCCGCATGGCCGCAACGAAATACTCGTGCACTCTGGCCACCGAATCCCCTTTGATCCGGCGATTAGGCTGGGATGCGGGCGAATCGTGCAGTTTGGCAATGCCTACCACACATCAGAGCTGGAAATGCGTGCGGCCTTCACCGAGCGTACCGCAGCTGTGTTCTACGTCGCCGGGTCGCACGTCCTGGGTGCGCTGTCACTAGAGGAGACGAGTCGTATCGCGCACGAGCATGGCGTGCCGGTCATCGTGGATGCGGCCGCACAACTGCCCCCACGCAACAACCTTTGGCACTTCACAAAGAATGACGGGGCCGACCTGGTGATCTTCAGTGGGGGCAAGGACCTCGGCGGCCCGCAGGCGAGTGGGCTGATCGTCGGATCCGCTGAGCTCGTCCGCGCCTGTCAGCTCGTCGGTCCGCCGAGCCCTCACTGGCCTCGCGCATTGAAGACCGGCAAGGAGGAGATCGCGGGGCTCGTGCGCGCGGTCGAGTTGTACATGGAGCGCGATGAGGCAGCCTATCTGGCGGGGCTGGATGCGGTCGTTGACGGCTGGATCGAGCGGTTCTCGCGCATGGACGGCGTAACGGCGTCGAGGCTGGTTCCAAACCTTGATGGTCAGCCGACTCCCCGAGTCCTTGTCACGATCGACTCTGCGATCGTCGGCGCACAGGCCAGCGACCTGGCAGCGTCCCTCGCGTCTGGGCGGCCGTCTATTCGCGTCGGGGCATCTGGGCCTGACTCTCTCTACCTCACCCCGGAGACGCTTCAGCCGGGGCAAGAGAAGATCATCGCAGACCAGCTTGCCGCATTGATCGCTGCGGGTAGGGGCTGAGCTCGAGATGACGATCAACGCGCTTCGCGACCGGTGGACATCCGGGCAGTCCACAGCCAATGTGTGGCTCTCACTTCCCGGCAGCGTCTCGGCGGAGGTGATCTCTCGCCAAGGGTTCGACAGCTTCACCATCGACATGCAGCACGGTCTGATCGACTACACCGATGTACTGTCGATCCTTCAGGCGACGGCGGGCGTCTCCTCCGTACCTCTGGTGCGGATTCCTTGGCTCCAGCCCAGCATGGCAATGAAGGTTTTGGACGCCGGTGCCATGGGGGTCATCTGTCCGATGATCAACTCAGCTGAGGAGGCCGAGACCTTCGTTCAGGCCTGTCGATATCCACCGGACGGGTTCAGAAGCGTCGGCCCTACGAGGGTGCGTCTCCATCACGACGGATACCTGGACGCTGCGAACGCGGCCGTCCTCACCATTGCTCAGATTGAGACGGTCGAGGCGCTCGAGAACATAGAAGAGATCGTCGCGGTTGAGGGCTTGGATGCTGTCTACATCGGACCAGCTGATCTCGCCATAAGCATGGGCCATGAACCACGCGTAGACCACGACGATCTCGAGGTCATGGCGGCGATCTCAAGGGTCCTCGACTGTGCAGGCCGGGCGGGCCGTAAAGCGGGCATTCACTGCGCCAGTGTCAGCTATGCACGAAAGATGATCATCAAAGGCTTCGACATGGTGACGTTGACGAGTGACGTACGAATCTTGGAGTCATCGGCCTCGGCGCTGATGTGCGAATTCACTGCGAGCGGACGCACCGGGATTGCGGACACCATCGTGTCGAGCTGAACAAGACTTTCCTCGATTATTCGCGACCGCAAGCCACCGACAAGGCAGGGGAAATGCAGCTTGCACGGGTTCGTTTTGATGGTGCCGTATACCTTGCGAAAGCTGAAGCCGACGATACCGTCGAGCTGTTGATTCGCGAGGCGTCAGATCCATTTGCGGACGTGCTGCGTGACACGCTCGCTAAAGGCCTTGACCTGGAACGAGCCGGTTCACGGACTATTTCACTGAACGACTGCAAGGTTCTCGCACCCGTTCGATTCCCCTCGAAGTTTTTGGCCGTGGGACTCAACTACCTGGACCATGCTGCAGAGTCCGAGATGGAGACGCCCAAGGTTCCCCTTGTCTTCTCAAAAGCATCATCCAGCATCTGTGGACCGGACGATCCCGTTTCGTTTCCCACGACGGACGTCGAGGAAGTTGATTACGAGGCCGAACTGGCGTTTGTAGTCGGTCGACGCTGCAAGGGGCTAACAGAGCGGGAGGCGGAAGATGCAATCTTTGGTTATACGGCCTGCAATGACATCAGCTCTCGCAGGGCACAGTTTTCCGATGGTCAGTGGTTTCGCGGCAAGTCGTTTGACAGCTTCGCTCCGTTAGGGCCTTGGGTGGTGACCGACCTGGGAGGGGCACCGGATCTAGGGATTCGCTGTCTGGTGAACGGTGAAGTGATGCAGGACGATCGAACCAGCAGCATGATCTTTTCGCCCGCTACCATTCTCGCGTACCTGAGCCAGTTCATGACGCTCTGGCCAGGCGACATCATTGCGACGGGTACACCGCCTGGCGTTGGTTTTGCGCGAGTCCCGCCCGTGTTCCTTCGGCCCGGCGACAATGTGGCGGTAGAGATCGAAGGCATTGGGCGCCTGCGTAGTTCGATCGATGGTGGTAACTCGTAGCGTGCCCCGTGGGACTCGAACTCACAACCCGCGGATTAAAAGTCGGGGCAAGTCTGTCCCGGACGGGAACGGCTCGTGACGCGCG
>DATCXA010000170.1:0-4655 GCA_036566085.1 Propionibacteriaceae bacterium | reverse complement strand
CGTTGTAACTACTCTCCAACGCCGAGCTCGCACGATCGTAGGAGTAGAAGCCCGTGATCGGCGCATAGAGCTTGCCGTCGGGATAGACCCGTTGGTACTTGAAGCGGTCCTTGGATGGCACGGTCTTGGCCATCTCGACCTTCCCGGCAGCCAAGATCGCCCCGCGGTTCTGCGCGAACTCGGCGTCCCGCACCCTCCGGTTCTGCGGCTGGGCGGCCAATGAATCTTCCCGAAAGATCATCATGTACGTGCCATTGGCCAGCAGCAACGCAAACATGATCATGGCGATTAAGGCCACCCGGCGGATTGGCTTGTTCATGCGCCCGCCTTGACAAGCTGGGTTTGCTCCACGTCCGGATTGATCGGTGCGACGGTCGCTGCGGGCTTGCGCACCTGATGGGAGATCACGAGCAACAAACCGGCCACTATCCAGTTGGATACCAGTGATGAGCCGCCCTGAGACATGAACGGTGTCGTCAGGCCGGTCAGCGGCAGCAGCCGCGTCACACCACCGATGATCGTAAACACCTGGAGCGCAAATCCGAACGACAGGCCGGTAGCCAGCAGCTTGCCAAACGGCTCCCGACATTGCAGAGCGATTCGCAGGCCGCGAGCCACGATCAATCCGTAGATCAGGATCACTGCCATCAACCCGGTCATGCCGAGCTCCTCGCCAATCGCGGCGGCAATGAAGTCGCTACGTGCCAGTGGGGTGAGACCGGGACGTCCGAGCCCGAGACCAGTCCCCAGCAGGCCGCCCCACGCCATGCCGAATTGCGCGTTGATCACTTGGTAGTAGGCATCGAAATTTGAGAATGGGTCTAGCCAGGCACCGACCCGGGCCCGGACATGGCCGAAGTTCAGGTAGCCGAAGTACGCGCCGGCCGCGAAGAGCAGCGTGCCCAACACGACCCAACCGGCTCGCTCGGTTGAGACATACAGCATCATCACGAAGAGCCCGAAGAAGAGCAGTGAGGTTCCCAGATCACGCTGCCAGATCAGGATGGCCAAGCTGATCAGCCACATCACCAAAATCGGGCCGAGGTCGCGAGCGCGCGGCAGGTCGATCCCGAGAACGCGATAACCCGCCAGCGCCAAGACGTCGCGTTTCTCGACGAGGTAGGAGGCAAAGGCAATGGCGAGCAGAATCTTTGCCGCCTCAGCTGGCTGGAAACTGTAGGGGCCGACCTGGATCCAGATCTGGGCACCGAACTTCTCGGTCCCCAGGCCAGGCACCATTGGCAGCAACAACAAGACGATACCGGCGAGCCCGATGGTGTAGGTGAACCCCTGCAGCGGTCGATGATCATTCAGCCATACCACGACCAGGATGAAGAGAGCGATCCCGACTGCGGTCCAAATCAGCTGCTGCCGAGCACCGTTGAGTGGCGGGTCGTTGATCAAGTCGATGCGGTGAATCATCACCAAGCCGAGGCCGTTGAGCAAGATGACGCAAGGCAAGATCACCGGATCCGCGTACGGCACCCGCCACCGCACGGCGATGTGCGTCAGCGCCGCCACCCCAATGCAGATACCGGCTACGTAGGGGAAGCTTGATGAGATTTGACCAGTGACGTTGAGATCGACGACCGCGTACGCGCCGAGCGTCAGCCCTAACGCGAAGATGATCAGGGCCAACTCGGCTCCGCGTCGCTTGCGCGGGACGACGGCGACGGGTGCAACTTCGCGCATCAACAGCTCGGCTCCACCTGCCCGGTAGCGGGAGCCGAAGGTTTGGGAGTTGGCTTGCTGCCGGGCTTCTTACTGGGTGTGGCGCTGGGCTTCGAATCTGGTGTCGAGCTTGGCCGTGTCGAGGTCGTCGGCCTTGGAGCGCACCGTTCGGCGGCCGCAGTCAGCTCCGCGATTGTGGCACGAGCCGAATCCAGGCTGGGGACATCGATCTTGGCTTTGACCTGCTCCTGATAGAACGGCGGAAGCTGACTGACCGCCAGTTGCTGCACCTCATAGACACGTGACAAGGGCAGGCCCGGAAGGTTGTCCGACAGCCCCTGGAAGATCGCGACCTTGTCGCTATCCGCCCCGACAAAATATTGGGTTCGGGTCCACGCATACGCCGTCCCCAATCCGGCGATGGCAATAAGCACCAGCACAAGGAGTCCAATGAGGGGCCGGCGGAAGCGCCGCTGGTGGGGCGCCTGCGGGTCGTAGCGCTCCTCATCGTTGCTCGGGGCGTGCTCGAGGTCGGTCAACCTTGTGACGAGAGTGTCTTCGGATTCGTCGTCCTCAGCAAGCTGACGGCGCGGGGCGCCGGGAGCCCGGATGCGCGGATCAGAGGCGGCACCGAGCACCATCACCTCGTCACTGCCCCCAGATTCGACAACATCGGCAACGATCACCGTGATGTTGTCGATCCCGCCTTCGTGCAGGGACTCCGCGACGATGCGCTGGACGGCCTGGTCCAGGTCGGGAATTAGGAGGGCAGCTTCGATGACGTCATCGTCGATTAATCCGCAGACGCCGTCGCTGCAGAACATCAACCGATCACCGACCTGAACAGGCACCGTGGTGAGATCGGGGTCGTTGGTGGGCTGGCCGTTCAGGACCTTCAGCAGTAGCGATCGGTGCGGATGTATCGCTGCTTCGGTTTCGCTGATCTTGCCATCGTCGACGAGTGACTGCACCCAGGTGTGATCATGAGTGAGCCGTTCCAGACGACCGTCGCGCAACAGATAGGCGCGGCTATCTCCGAGGTGGGCCAGGCCGAGTTCGACGCCGTCGAACATCGCGCCCGTGACCGTCGTGCCCATACCCTCTAGTGAGACGTCGGACTCGATAAGTTCTGCGATCTTGTCATTGGCGTCGCGGATCGCATCAGCAAGCACCCCCAGCATTTGCTCGCCATCAGTAGGCGCCGCGATCTTGCGGATGGTGTCGATTGCGACGGACGAGGCAAGATCGCCGGCAGCCGCGCCGCCCATACCGTCGGCCACAGCAAGTAGGTTCGGACTTGCATAGCCAGAGTCCTGATTGTTCTTGCGAATCAGGCCGATCTCAGAGTGCGCGACATAACGTAGCTGGAGTGTCATGTGATCACGACTCCAACTTCAAGATCGTCTTGCCGATGCGTACGGTGTCGGCGAAGGTGATCGTCGTCGGAGCGGTGATCCGCTGGCCGTTGACGTACGTGCCGTTGGTGGAGCCCAAGTCCTCGACATAGATGCCATTTGGGGTACTGACCACGCGGGCGTGGCGAGTGGAAACGTAATCGTCGTCCAAGATCAGCTGACAGTCGGCGCCACGGCCGATCATGACGACTCCGCCGGCCAGATCTGCGGAGAGTCCCGCCTGGTTGCCCTGCGAGATCATGAGCACTCGAGGCTCGCCGCGATGTCGCTTGGCCCTGCGAGCTGGAGGCGGAGGTGACTCCAGCTCCTGGGGTTGCGGTTGGTCGGAGGCCCTGACCGTCCTACCGAAGAGATCACTCCGGATCACCGAAACCGCGGAGAGAATGAACAGCCAAAGGAGAGCCAGATAGACCACCTTGATGACCGTGAGGGCGATTTCCGACATCGCGTCTCATCGTCCGGCGGGAGCATGGACGAGCATTCGGGTCGACCCGATCTCGATCCGTGATCCCTCGTGCAAGGGGGCTTGTTGTACCCGCTGTCCGTTCACGACAATGCCGTTAGTTGAACCAAGGTCGACGATGTCGATCTTGACCTGTGTGCCTGCAGCGGTTACGCGGATCTGGGCATGCCGTCGGGAGATTCCTGGGTCATTGATCCGCAGATCGGCATCGCTGCCGCGGCCGATTACCAGCCCTGGCGGCTGGAGCGGATGCCGGGTGCCATTGACCTCCAACACAAGGGGCGCCCGGTTGATGGCAGTGTCGCTGGCCCCGCCACCGCGTGGGGTAATGCCGGCCACTGCCTGAGATGAGACGGTGAAGCGGCCGGTAGGCAGGCTGCGGTCGAGCTCGAAGGCAATCTTGACCGGCCCGTTGAACATGTAGCCCATTTCGCGGGCATGGTTGCGTAGCTCGGTCGCCAGCTCGGCGTTCAATGTGCTGGCGTACGGGGCGAGCTTGTCATGGTCATGTTGGGAAAGTTGGATAGTGAAGTCGTTGGGCACCAGCCGCTTGTTGCGGGACACCAGCTTGGCCTCGGCATCAAGCTCGCGCTGCAGGCGGGCGGCGATCTCGACCGGCTGCACATCGCCCTTAAACGCGCGCGCGAAGGCGCCGCTGACGGCCCCCTCCACTTTCTTCTCAAAGCGCGCGAAGATGCCCATGTCCCTCCTTCCCCGAGGTCACCCTAGATCGTATCTGCAGAACGTAAGTGGGCTTGCCGTGCGGAGAATTGAGCTGTGACCCGGGGCATGAGCGTCGGGAATTGCGCGCCGGTGTGGTGATGAGGAGCGAGCAGACACGCTTTCGTCTGCGAGTGACGACGAACTAGGCGGATTCCAAGCGCGACGCGCGAACGCCCAAAGCTTGTAGGCCTGCAAAACTGGCGCAGAGGCCACGCTCGGGTCGTGCTAGCCTTCCGGCTGGTTCGGGTTGTGCATGCGATCCGGGGCGCGAGTGGCGGAACGGCAGACGCGCTGGCTTCAGGTGCCAGTGTCCGCAAGGACGTGGGGGTTCAAATCCCCCCTCGCGCACATACCTCTGACAGCATCGCCGCTAGTCAGTTGCA
>DATCXA010000156.1:0-9504 GCA_036566085.1 Propionibacteriaceae bacterium | reverse complement strand
TCGCCGGGCAGGTAGGCGCCGCTGTGTGATCCGGCCCCTGCGTGAACAACCGGGTGTGTTCCGTCGACGAGCTGTAGATCGGGGTCGTCGACGCGTCGTCGCAGATCATCTCCCACCTCGTCGTGAGCAGAGAATGCGACCCAGGCGAGTTGCGGCTCGCCTTCGTCGGGCTCGGTGAGGAACAAGGTGATCTGCTCCCAGTCACCTTCATGATCATTTACTCCGGCGAATGTTGATCGCCAGTCGTTCATCGCGTAAAAGAACCAGTACTGCAAGATGAGGTAGCCAGCATCCCGGACCGCGCGTACGTAGTAGGTGGGCGCGAGTGGTCCGGCCTCTTGATAGCGGATGTGGGCCGCTGCAGCAAAGCCACCAGGTACCTTGCCGCGGATGATCAATGACAGCCGCATGATCGAGTCGATGATCCGGCCGAACATGCCGACCATGGCGAAGCGACTACCACCCTGGAATCGGGCACGATCTGGGCGACGTCGCCAGCGACGGTATGCCGAGCGGTTCAGCGGTTTGCCGACGAAATGGAGTTCGAGATCGACACCACCGCGCTCGCTGGCATAGCTGAGCAAGGTCGATAGATCCAGGGTCGTAGCAGGTGCCACCAGCTCGGGGACCTTCTTGCCCACCGAACGGCGAAATAGAGCAGAGGCTTCGACATAGCGTTCTACAGGCATCGGGAAGAACAGCTCGCCCCCGGGTATAACGCAGTACTGGTTCGAACCGTCGGGCCAGCCTTAGAACATCGGATATGGGCGATTGCACTAGCAAACCGACGGAGTCCATGACCCACTTTCTTACAAGATCACCGTTGTCCACCAGCTCGGGTCAGGGCGAAACGGTGCCGCGGGCTGACCGGTCGCATCGGTATCGAACATGTAGACAAGGCCGGCGCCAGGGTTCGCACGTCGCTGTTCGTCGGTCCAGTTTTCGGTCGCTGTTGTGACATAGAGGAAGTGCAACCCAGGGCCTGCGAACGCACAGCAGGTGGTTTGCTCCGCCGGAACCAGCAGTTCCTCGCGTAGCTGGCCGTTCGGAGAGTAGCGCCGGACCCTCCCACCGCCGTAGATGGCAACCCACAGGTCACCGTCAGCATCCACCGTCAGCCCGTCGGGCGACCCAATCTCCTCCGGCACATCTACCAGCAGGCGGTCCCCGGAGATCGTGCCTCGTTCGGGATCGAAGTCGAACGCGTGGATGACGCCTGGGCCGCTGTCGGCGAGATACATGGTGTGACTGTCGGGACTCCAGCCCAATCCATTGGAGATGGTTAACCCCTCCAATGTCAGCTCGCTCTGTCCAGTGGGCTCCAGCCGATACAGCGATCCGCCTCCGGGATGCTGATCATCGGCAAGCGTGCCCGCCCAGAACCGGCCCTGGGGATCGCAAGCGGCATCATTCATCCGCGTCCCCTCCGGTGAGACCTCGGCAATGAGGCGCAGTTCGCCGTTCGGGCGCAGATAGGTAATGGTTCTGCCCGCAGCAAGCAGCCAACCCTCATCGTTCTCGATTGGAGCAACGGCGCCGACGGTGCCCGGAACCTCATGAGTGCCGACCTGGGAAAGCGAGCCATCGTCGTTGATCTTGTCGCGGTAGATCCGCCCGGCGAGTATGTCGACGTGCAGCAGCTCGCGATGCCGGTCGTCCCATCGGGTGCCCTCGCCGAGCTGGGTTTGCTCGGTGGTGCAGGCGACTGGAAGTGATCGAGTCATGGCGCTCCTCTCGCCGGTTGTAGGCCGGCCTCATTGCCCAACCTCATTGCCCAACCTCATTGTCGCGTGATTAGGTCCCGTCATGGCGCGCGTGATCGTGGTACCCGGGCTCGCGGTGCATGCGTACGCGGAATTGCCCGTGCGGCACCTATCCGACAACGGTCATGCCGCCACGTTGCTCGATCCGCCAGGATGGCGCGGCGTCGATCATGATCTGGAGCGTTACGGCCGCAATGTGGCAGCTGACATTGATCATGACGGCGCGCCGGTGGATGTGTTGATCGGTTTGTCGGTTGGCACCCAGGCTGCCACTGTCGCTGCGTCATTGACAAGCTTGGTGAGACATCTGGTGCTTGTCAGCCCGACCATTGATCCGGCGTACCGTTCGATGATCAAACAAGCCGCGGTGTTCTTCCTACGCGGTGATCCGCACGACAAGGCTGCATTCCTAAGTCAAATACCGGACTGGTCTCGGGCGGGTATTCGCCGGATCTTCCGCGGATTTGCCTCCGCTATCGCATTACCCATTGAGGACGTTCTTCCAGGAGTGCGCGCGCAGGTCACGATCATCCACACCGAGTACGACCTGCTGACCACCCACGGGTACGCGGCCTGGCTGGCCGAAAACAATGGCGCCCGGCTTGTGCTGATGCCAGGTGTAAGCCACTCCTGGCCAAAGGCCGATTCAGCCAGATTCCTCCGGTTTCTCGACGAGCTGGGGAGCTGAGTGCCGCTGTGAGCGATCTAGATCCCAAGCAGGTGGTCGCTTCCTTTGATTCGGCCAGTGTGCTGCACGCGGCCGCGGCCGCTGCCCTGGAAGGGCAGCCATTCCGAAACCTCGGTAGTTCAGCACTTGCCGGTCTGGCCGTACGCGCAGCCGGCAGACTGCCCTGGTCAGTACTGCGCGGTATCTATACCCGCATCGGCGCGTCTGAGGGGATCAATCCGCGGCGGCTGGGTGATGTGGATTTGGCTGGTGTTGCGGCGTCCTTCGCCGAGCGCTATCCGAAGCGGCGCTATGCGGCGATCCTGCTCGGCGCGAGCAATGGCGCGCTGATGCATCTTGGCGCGGCAATGCAGGTGCCGTGGCTGCCCGACACTGTGCTGGTGCCGGTGGAACATGTTGGCGACACCGAGCGTCCGGATGAGGCGATGGAGTTCGGTCGCTCCGTAGCCCCTGCGCTGCTCGACCGTAATCCCGATGTTGTGCTCCACCACATGCATGATCAGCTGCAGGACGTCTTGATGGCCGAGCGGATGAGCTACTTCCGTGTCAAGTGGCGCCGGCTGCCCGAGGCGTACGCAAACTTCGTGGACAACCACCTGGCTGTTGACGGGACGGTGGTGTTAGTCAATGACCGCTCCAGATGGCCGGTAACCCGGATCGGTCCCCGCCACGTCTTTCAGGCGGGTGGTCGTGGCGGTACGCCTCCCGCGGGATATCTGGCACGACCGCACACACCGACGTCTGACGACGAGGCGGCCGAATCCGAATGGGGCCTCGATCCCGATTTCGCAGCAGCGGTGCGGGCCTGGTGCGGTCAGCGCGGCTATCGCTATGCCGAGATCAGCTACGACGGACCGCAGGCGCCGGCTGCCGCTGTGGCGACGGTGATGCGGGACTGGTATCGCGCTCGCGGTGAGCAGACGAGCCGCCTCGTCGTACCCTGTTTCATTCTGGGCGACCCGTGGCAGACGATCTGCGCCGCAGCTGTTCCATTCTGGCTGCACTTTGCGGTGCAGCCCGCCTTGCAGGCTTTGGATGCCTATCTCGACAACACCGAGCCGTATTCCGATGTGAACGTTTTCTTGTTTGAGCACGGCACCAAATCGCCGGGGATAGCGAGCCCGGAAGAAGTCGCCGAAGTCATTTCTCGCCACGGTGCACGAGCGCATTTCGATGGACTTGATCCCGAGCGCTTTCCCCACGACATCGGCACACTCGGTCGCTACGGCCGAGTATTTGCTCAACTGCCACGGGCCCGAAAACCATGGAGTCCGCTAGGTATCTCGGACGTGCTTCGCGAACTTGCGGATGCTGGCTTATTCATAACGACCGCTGGCTAGAGCTCAGCCGTCAAGCCACGAACCGCCAGCTCACAAATAGAGCGCACAGAATCACTGAGACCATGATGCTTATGATCAACCATCCGGCGAAAAGCAGTTTCTTCCTGGCTAGCAGCCCAAGCATGATGAAAATTGGGAATGCGACGAGTACGTATCGCGGAATGCCCATCAGCGGGATATCCGGTGTCCCGTACAGTGCGGGAGGCACGATGAGCAGCAAGCTATAGATGATCAGGGAGATGGGCAGCTCGCGTAACCCTGCGAGCAATACGACCACTGCGAAGATCAGAAATGCCAAGTTGTAGACGGAGTTGGCACGCTCCAGATGATCGGCCAGGCTCTGCACATCCGGATGAGCCCAGAGCCCAGGATCGGAAAGAATATTGCTGCCCTCGACGGCCGTATCCCATGCTCTAGTTGCCGTGACGAGCGGTCCGGCTGCCTCACGTTTCCAGTACTTTTGGCTGGAGTAAAAGAGCAGCGGATCGCCAAACTTCATCCACAAATATCCCATATAGAGAATTAGCCCCGACGGCGCGAGTGCTAGATATAGCCCGCGCCACCTCTCTCGGGGATTTTTCATTCCGCCTTGCTTTATCCATTCAAACATCACCGGCACAATGAGGAAAATCGCCACATTTCTTGTCGCCGTCGCGAGGCCCGCCAATATACAGGCAAGTAGCAGATTTTTCGTACTCGAATAGCCCACAATGAGCCCGCGGAGAGAGCTAGAAACAGGCTCTCCGTGTAGGTGGCGTTGAGAAAGAATGTTGTTGGGAAGAAGGCAAGTGCGAGGAGCGTTCCCTTCGCAGTTCGCTCGTCCCATCCCTGATATGCGATCTGATAAATGAAGTAGAAGGCGAATGGAAGGAAAAGGAGCGACAGCAGAGAACCCCAGTAAGAGAAAGCTTCCTTGGAGAGAGGACCGCCAAAGACGGTCGAGAAGGACCTGAGAAGCAACGGGTACATCGGAAAGAAGGCCGGAGAAATGTACCTCGGAGCTTGGAAGTACCCGTTTAGTGCAAGTGCGACGTAGTGCTCACCGTCCCAATATGACCAGATGTTGAGTGTTCCCGGGGGTACGTCCGTAGTCGTGAGCTGGTGGCTCGAGGTTGGCACGAACTTGGCGAGCAAGAAGCCTGCGATCAAGTAGAAGATGCGGCTCGTGGCATAGACAGCAAGCACGAAACCGACACCAGAGATTTGCCTGGCCCCTTTTTCCTCTTGCAGCACCGGTTCAGTATCCCGTGAGAAGAGCGGGAGGCCTTGCGGCTTAGGAAATGCGAGATATCGGACGCATCACCTGGTATAGGTCAAGCCCTCGGGAAAACGGCCACCGGTTCGTTGTGAGACCTAATGGAGACGGTTGTGCAAGTCTCAGATCAGTCTTCCCACGGAGGCGTGCGATCCATCTTGCGGTAGTACTTCGCGAGGTGGCTCTTCACTCGATCGACATCCGACTTCGGTATGTCGACGCCGCCGCGAGCGCCCTGCATGATGCCGCCGGCCGCCATCACTGCGCGTGGCACAGCCACCAGTTTGTCTTTGACGACATCGCAGACCAGCAGTTTGTACGCGGTGAAGTTGTCTTTGTTGTCAGCGTCGTACCAGACATGCGCATCGCGATACTTCTCATTCGGCTCGTCCTCCGCGCCCGCCCACTTGCGGACTCGTTTGTCGGCCGCATCACCGTCCCACTCGCGGTCGGCATCAGCCAGATTGAAATCCTGGAAGCTCGTAACGGCCATAGCGGCCTCCTTTCGCTATGCAGGCTGTGCAGGCTCGAACTACGCTCCGGCTTCTTTCAGGCGCTTAGCCAGTAACCTCTTTCCCTCCTCGGCGCCCTTGCGGCTCTCGTGCTGGGCCCGGCGAAAGAACTCGGCGAGTTCGTCGTCTCCGGCAAGCGCCGCGTCTTCGATGTAGGTCTCCAGCCGCAGCACATTGCTCAAGCATGATTCGGTGAACCAGATGATGTCATAGTCCTTGTCCTTGGTCCCGGTCACATTGCCAAACTCGGGGTTGGCGGTCATAGCTGTCTCCCTATCTTTCCTTCGATTCGAGGTCTTGTTGCTTTGGACCCTGGGTTTCGAGCCTAAGCAAGATCAACATCCTGTGCCTCGGCGATCTTCGCCAGACCTGCCAGCTTGAGGTAAGACCAGGACGACAACGCGATTCGTACGACCGGTTTCGGCAGCACACGCCGAGGCTGCGGCGCCGTAGCGGTGAAATGCGCGACGGCGCCCTGGGCTCCCTGATCCACCGTGAGACAGCAGCCCACGTCACCGATGCCACGCAGGTGGTGGTACCAGTGGACGGCATTGCCGCTCTCGGACTCGGCCATCCGACGCCAGTGTTGCATCGTGTCAAACGCATGGTCGTCAAGAGGCTTGTGTCGGAGGTAGGCAGTTGCCAGCACGACCGATGGCGAGCTCCGGATGAAGCGGTGCTTAGTCATGGAACTGCATTTCGTGATAGTCGGAGGCCGACGCGCTGCTGGTTGCGGCTTGCTGATTGTCTGACTATGGATACCCGCGGCTGCGTTCGTAGAAACGCCCACGGTGCCCAGACCCGGAGACGCGAAGAAACTAAGTACAGCATTCGGCCGCCCGGCGAGGTTCTGCTGCCCGGCGCTATCGTCGGCCGATGGACGCATTTGCGATTGAGCGCTCCGATGGCCGGGAAGATGGCGAGGGCTGGACTGAGAACTATGAAGAGCTGCCGGGCGGCGCCAATATCTCGATCATCTTGGAGTCAACGACCAAGGCCGGCGTAGGGCCACGGCTGCACAAGCACCCGTACGCCGAAACGTTCATCATCCGGCGCGGTTGGGCGACCTTTACGGTGGGCTCTGAACAATTTCGAGGTCATGCCGGACAGGTTCTGGTCGTGCCTGCTGACACGCCGCATAAGTTCTCAACGGGGCCTGATGGCTATGAAGGTGTCCACATCCACGCAGGAGTCAGGTTCGTCACCGAATGGTTGGAGTAGGCACTCGGACCCGTGGCTTTGACAAGCTCATGGCGCAGTACTGCTGCCGCAATCCTCTCCACCCGTTCGGTATCCGCAGTCGCATCGATCTCGATGATCTTGCCGTTGGTGACGGTGAATCCCAAGATCGCAAAGGAGAAACGCTGTGAAGATTTTGATTACCGGCGGCACCGGAACCCTCGGGCGGCTCGTCGTTCCGCGGCTTCGCGACGCCGGGCATAGCGTGCGAGTGCTCAGCAGGCAGAGCCACATGGCCGCCCAAGGCATCGAGTATGCAAGTGGTGATCTGGTCACAGGTGAGGGAATCGAGTCGGCCGTGTCCGGCGCCGAGAGCATCGTGCATCTCGCGGGAACCAGGAAAGGCGATGAAGGCAAGGCTCGGCACCTGGCGGCGGCCGCATCACGGACCGGGGCGCCGCATCTGGTGTACGTCTCGGTTGTTGGGGCCGAGAGAGTTCCCGTGAGCAGCCCACTCGATCGCGCCATGTTCGGCTACTTCGAATCCAAGCTCGCCGCCGAGCGGGTCGTGGCCAATTCTGGCCTGCCCTGGACGACGCTGCGCGCCACTCAGTTCCATCAGTCGCTCTTGAAGCTTGTGCAGCAGATGGCCAAGCTTCCGGTGGTACTGGTTCCAGCTGGCTGGAGATTCCAGCCGGTCGATGCTGGAGAGGTGGCGGGCCGGCTCGTCGAGCTTACCCAAGGTAGGCCGTCCGGGCTGGTTCAAGATTTCGCCGGGCCGCACATTTACGAGATGGCCGACCTCGTTCGTAGCTACCTTCGCCTCGGCGGGAAGCGCCGGCTTATCTTGCCAGTCTGGACTCCAGGCAAAGCGGCCCGTGCCGTCCGTGCCGGTGCGAATCTATCCCTGGACCGGGCTGTCGGCCGTCGGACCTGGGAGGACTTCCTCGCGGGGCAAATGATCGCGCCGAACAACGCATCCCGAACGTGATCAGCTAGACCAATGACCGGCTGCCTCAACAGCGGAAAGCCACGTTTCACGGAACGCAGCACCATCGACGTCTAGAACGACCCGAGTCGAGCGACCGTCGGGATGGGGCTGGAAGGACAGCACGTCGTCCATGCGCAGGGGTCGCACTCGGATATCCTCGACCGTCGCTCCCGACCAGCCGAGAGCCACGGCGCAAGCCACGGGATCGTACTGAAAGTTCAGCAGGTCGTCGGGCAAACCAGTGTTGGCGCGCCCAAGCTTTCCCATCTGATACGTCTCGGCGTGCGCCTCGCTCTGCTGCGCAAGCAACTGTCCTAGTGGTCCGGCGGCCCGCAGCCGGGGCAGGTCGGCGCGGCGAAGATGTGCGTTCAGCGTTGCCGGGAGGGTAACCATTGTCAGCCGAGCAGTTGCCGCGACCACCTCGGCAGCTCGCGTGTCCCATTGCACGTTGAAATCCATTTCTGGACCCCACCGCGGGAGGCCTGGCGCGGGCGGCTCGACCCAGCCACCCATGACAACGACCGGCTGCCGGCGCAGGCTGCCGATACGGCTGATCTCAAGCAGAGCCAGGTTGGTGTATGGACCGATGGCGACGAGCGTCGCGCCAGCGTCGAGGCTTCGCTCTAGAAGATCCAATGCGGCACCCGGCCGGGCTGGTCGAGGAGTAACGCTTGCCGGCCAATGCCGCTCATCATCGACGGGATCCGCCCCGCCGAGCGTCGTTGCAGAGACCTCCGCTCCGGCGGCCAGCGGAATGTCGTCGCGACCAGCGAGGCGCAACAGATGCGCCACGTACGCCGCTCGGCGTCCTCCCGGGTCGGCGACAGTCGTAATACCAGTGATCTCGACCTCGGGCCAGCCGAGCAGCATGGCCAAGGCGCAGGCATCATCGGTGTCGCCGCCTAGGTCTGTGTCGAGGTGAATGCGCACCTGGCCAGGATGCCCTCTGACCCCCTCGGGACTTCACCACGGAGTATGTGTGTTACTGGTGCAGCAGGCGTATTTGGCTTAGAACCGCTGCCAGAGAGGAACGATGATCATGACACAGGTCAGCCCGCACGGCTTACACCACGTCACAGCGATAGCCACCGACCCACAGTCCAATGTTGATTTCTACACCAAGGCGCTCGGTCTGCGCCTGGTCAAGCAGACGGTCAACTTCGACGCGCCCGACACCTATCACCTGTACTACGGCGATGAGAAGGGCAGCCCGTCAAGTCTGCTGACCTTCTTTCCTTGGCCGGGTGTGCCGCAGGGCCGTCAGGGCGCGGGAATGACGACGACGACGGCGTTCAGCGTGCCCGGCTCGGCGCTCGGCTGGTGGCAGGAGCGGTTCAAGGGGTTGGGCATCGACTTCGACCCACCGCGGAGCCGCGATGAAGAAGAGGTCCTGACGTTTCGTGACCCCGACGGCATGGTGATCGATCTTGTGGCGTCGGAAGGTGATCATCGCTCTGGTTGGGACGGAGTTGCTGACATTCCAGCTGATCACGCGGTGCGGGGGCTGCACGCGATCACTTTGTCGGAGCGGCAACTGGATCCGTCGGCCACTATGTTGACCGAGCTGCTTGGTATGAAGCTGGCCGGTGAAGAGGGGGACCGGTCACGGTTCGGGATGGCCGGCGGCGACTCCGGTGCCCTGGTGGATGTATTTGCCGGGGTTCGGGACCGCGGATGGCAGGCCGGCGGCACCGTGCATCACGTCGCATTCCGCGCGCCGGATCTGGCAACGCAGTCGCTGTGGCAGCAGGAGCTGAGAGCTCGTGGCGTCTCGGT
>DATCXA010000154.1:0-7337 GCA_036566085.1 Propionibacteriaceae bacterium | reverse complement strand
TCTTTGCGCCGCCGAAGTCGAGCAGCGGTGACGACATCACCGTGGAGCTGTCGCAGGCCACAATTGGTTCGTTGATGGCGCACCGGTTGGCTCAGGAGGCGGAGCGAGAGCTGTGGGGCAGCGGATATGTTGCCGACTACGACCTGGTGTTTGCCCGTGAGAACGGCGCACCGTACGAGCCAACATCGGTCACCAAAGCCTTCCGGGCTCTTGCCATTGAGGCCGGGCTGCGGCCGGTGCGGCTGCACGACCTGCGGCATGGTGCAGCATCGCTGATGATCGGCGGCGGAGCGTCGCTGTCGGTTGTGTCCAAGGTGCTACGGCACTCCTCAATCGCGATCACCCAAAGCACCTACGTTCACCTGCTAGGCGGTGTCGGACGGGCGGCTGCCGAGAGCGCGGTGGCGATGGTTCCAAGGCAGGGACGTGACCAATCGGTGACCACATGGGCCTCTGAGAGCACTAGCGGGACTCCCTCCGCTGTGGAGAAAGTGCCGTTGACTAGCGCTAAGAAGGGTGCGCCGCGAGGGAATCGAACCCCCAACCCGCTGATTAAGAGTCAGCTGCTCTGCCAGTTGAGCTAGCGGCGCGCGAAGAGCAACACTAGCAAATCGTGCGGTCCGGGAAATCGGGTTCGGACGCGCGGTCAGTCATCTTCGAGTACGGCCATGGCGGCATTGTGGCCGCCGAGACCACTGACCGCGCCGCCACGTACGGCCCCGGAGCCGCATAGCAAGATCCCTGGATGATCAGTGGCCACACCCCAGCGCTCCGCGGCTGTGCCCGCCGGTGCATCGTCGGCTAACCACGGCCATGCCAGGTCGCCGTGGAAGATGTTGCCGCCAGGCATCCCAAGCTCAGCCTCAATATCAAGCGGTGTCATGACTTCAATGCACGGTTCCCCACGGCGATCGAGAGCCAGGCATGGCTCCAGCGGTTCGGCAAGCACCGACTGCAGCGCGCGGAAAGCTGCTGCCTTGGCTCGTTCCCTGGAGTCGTCTGGATCTGCGGTGAACAAGTTGCGCGGAGTATGCATGCCGAAAAGCGTGAGGGTGTGATAGCCGGCGGCGCGTAGCTCTGGATCGAGGATCGAGCCATCGGTGAGCGTGTGGCAGTAGACCTCGCATGGCATGGGATCGGGAATCTTACCGGCCAACGCCTCCTCGTACGCCTGCTGCAACCGGCGATAGCTCTGACCGAGGTGCAGGGTCCCGGCGAACCCGATCGTCGGCTCAATCCCAGAACGGAACTGCGGCAGGCGCCGCATCACAATGTTGATCTTGGTCTGACTGCCGACGGGCGGTTCGTACCGATTACCGAGCAGTTCTTGGAGCGTCGCGGGCGCGCAGTTGGCCAAGATGATCTCAGCGCTGATCGACTCGCCATTGGCGAGGTGGGCGGTTGCCCCGCCCAAGGGCGAGGGCTCTAGGGCAACAACGGAGCACCCTGTTTGGATCGAGACGTTCGCAGTCTGAGCGACCCGGACCAGCTCAGCAGTGACCGCACCCATGCCACCAACGGGGACCTTCCACTCTCCGCTGCCGTTGCCAATCACGTGATAGAGGAAGCAACGGTTCTGCCGCAAGGTCGGATCGTGCGCTGAGGTGAAGGTGCCGATCAGGCCATCGGTCAGCACCAGGCCGCGTACGGTGTCGTCGCTGAATGTGGACTCCACGAGCTGGCCGAGCGGCTGCTCAACCACTGACGACCAAAGCTCGGTATCGATGCGTGACCGCAGCTCGCCGACACGGGGGAGTGGGCGAGTCAAGGTCGGTTCGATCACCGCAGCGAGGTCGTGCAGGCTGTCTTGAAACGCCGCCCATGTCTGATATTCGCGTTCATCGCCGGTCAGTGAGCGGAAGGAGTCGCGGGTCAATCGCCCTTCCTTACGCTCAATAAGCAGGCCGCTGCCGTCGACTGGCGTGTACGACCGGACCGGACGTGAACGCAATTCCAACCGGAGGTCGAGCTCGTCGATGATGGTGGTCGGCAGCAAGGAAACCAAATAGGAGAATCGGGAGAGCCGTGCTGCCACGCCGTCAAACATCGCTGCACTGGCCACAGCTCCGCCGAGTTCACTGCGCCTCTCAAAGACAGTGACCCTATGCCCAGCCCGCGCCAGATAGGTGGCTGCGACCAGACCGTTGTGCCCGCCGCCGATCACAACGACATCGGAGTAAGTCGCCGTCATCGGCCATTGCCGTTGCCCTGGGCGGCGGAAATGAAAGCGGGACGTCGGCTAAGCACTCTGGACAGGTTATCGGCTACGCGCGTAAGACCTGCGGACCCTGGCTAGGCGTTGCCGCCTCAATTTGTTGATCTCCGAATGTTCCAGCGGTTCCAGTTCATGCCCCAGCGCTAGCTCAAGAATGTGATCGGCGAGCGCCGGATTTCTGGCCAGGATCGGACCATGGGGATAGGTGCCGATCACAGTGCCGGCAACTGCGCCTTCGGTCCCGTCGTTGCAGTTACCGACCCCGATTTCCACCGTCGCAAGCGGCTTGACTCCTCGACCCAGCCGGGTGTAGCCGCCGTGGTTCTCAAATCCGGTCAACCATTGATCATTGCCGTCTCGCCCGTTCCAGCGGCTAATGATCTCGCCGACGGCACGCGCCGGACCACGTGTGGTGGTGACGTCGAGTAGTCCCAGGCCAGAGATCACCTCGTCCTGGTATCCGACGGTGAAGTTGTTGCCAACAATCTGGTAGCCGGCGCAGACCGCGAGAACCACGGCCCCCCGGTCGACCGCTCGATAGAGTCCGCCGTCGGTCTTGAGCGCTCTGACTGCCGAGACCTGGGCGGCGTCCTCGCCGCCACCCAGGAGATAGACGTCACCTGTATCTGGCAGCGGTTGGCCCGGCTCGACGGCGGTCAGCACCGGCTCGTATCCGCGCCACGCCAGGCGTCGCATGAGCACGATGGCATTGCCCCGGTCGCCGTAAAGGCCGAGCAGGGACTGATAGATCAGAACCACTTCGACGCGCTTATTCATCAGACCCTGCCCATCTTGCGTAGCCGCTGGAATGGGGTGTACGTGGCGATCACGTCGACCGGTTCGGGATGCCCGGCGAGCGCGTCGGCCAGGTCAGGGATGCAGCGGTAGTCGACTTCGGCGTACCTGAGACGTACGGCAAGGTCTTGAGCCCGCCGGCCCGTTGCAATCACCGTCCGTCCGGCCAGACGTTCGTAGTCAACGTCCCACAGCCACGACACATCTCGTCCGTCAGCGGCGGCAGAGTCGATCGCGAGCACCACGGTCGCGCTCTGCGCCAGGGGCAGCGCTTCCGCCCAGCCGGCGGGATTCTTGGCCAACAGCAGCCGTGCCGTTGTGGTTCCGAATTGTGCCGTGGCAAAGCGGCCCGCGGGGGAGGTGACCTTGCGCATTCCGATGAGAGCCGTTCGTGGCTCGACGCCCATCAGTTCTGCGGCGGCAAGCGCGCAGGCTGCGTTGTTGATGTTGAAGCGTCCGGGCACGCCCAGCTGGGGATCCCACACGTGCTGGGTGCGGTCCACGATCGTGCCGCTTTCCACCCGGTAGTCGCCCTTGGGGCGAGCGAGCCCACAACCTGAGCAATACCAATCGGCGTCCTGACCCGCTCTCGGATCGGGCTGAACGCGGATGAGGTTGGCGTCGCATTCGGGGCAGAGTGAGGAATCTTGAGTCCACGTCGTGGAAGTGTCAACCCAGACAACTTCCTTGGCAGCCAACGCTGCCCAGACCACCAGCGGTTCGTCGGCATTGGCCACTACGACGGGACCGTCGGTCCCGGCTTCGGAGAGGGCCGCGCGCCAGCTGCGGCCGAGGCTCTTGATCTCGTGGTGCCGATCGAGCTGATCGCGGCTGAAGTTGAGCAGCACAAGCACTTCGGGCCGGCCAAGCTTGATCAAGTCGCCGACAACCCGCTCGTCACTTTCCAAGATGGCAATATCAGCTTCGGGGTGCTCGCTGAGTGCTGAGGCCAGGCCGTGATGCAAGTTGGCTCCGTCGGCGTTGTGTACGAGCCGATCGGCTTCGGGCCCTAAGGACTCGCGCAATGCCGCCGCGAGGAAGTGCGTGGTGGTGGTTTTTCCGTTCGTACCGGACACGATGGCGATGCGCTTATCGACCAGCAGCTTGCTCAGTGCGCTGGGGTCGAGCTTGAGCATCACCTTGCCGCGAATCGAGGCTCCGGTTCCGCGTCCCGCGAGCCGGGAAGCTGCTCCGGCCAAACGCCCGGCGTACGTGGCTGCTGACAGGCGTGCGGTGGAGATCGACATGGCGCTCATCGGCCGGGGGACGGGTAGTAGGTCATCGAGCCTCCATCGACGATCGTTCCCCGATTCAGTTGTCCCCGGTTGTTGCCCCTGCCCCCACTTGGGGCGTTCGCGCAACGCACGTGGAATCCGCCTACTTCGTCGTCACTCGCAGACGAAAAACGTGTCTGCTCGCTCCTCCTCAGCACGGCGGCGCGCGATTCCCGACGCTCACGCCCCGAGGGTGAGTGACGGGGCTCGAACCCGCGACATCCTGGACCACAACCAGGTGCTCTACCAGCTGAGCTACACCCACCATGCGAGTGGCCCGAAGACGGTTTCGCGGACCATGCTGCGCAGCGTGAAGTGTACCGGGCGTGGCCTCGCCCGGAGTAATCAGTTCTCGATCGGCGCGACCCCGGTCAGCGCGCCCTGATGGCGATCGGCAATCTCCTTGGCTGCGGTACTGTCCGGCCCAGGTTGGGGCACGAACACGGACTCTCGGTAGTAGCGCAGCTCCTCGATGGATTCCTGTACATCGGCGAGTGCGCGGTGGTTCCCGGCCTTGGCAGGGGCCTGATAGTAAACACGTGGATACCAGCGGCGGACGAGCTCCTTGATGCTCGACACATCAACGCTGCGATAGTGGACGTGCCGTTCGAAGGTCGGCATGTCGCGCGCCAGGAAGGCCCGATCGGTCCCGATGGTGTTTCCGGCGAGCGGGGCCTTGCCGGGCTCAGCTACGTAGCTGCGGACGTAGTCCAGAATGCGTTGCTCGGCCTCTGCCATGGACAATCCAGTATCCAGCGCATTCAGCAGTCCGGATGCCTCGTGCATGCCGCGTACGAAGTCACCCATCTGTTCCAGCGCCCGGTTGCTTGGCTTGATCACCAGATCGACTCCGTCTCCAAGGACATTGAGGTCGGCGTCGGTGACCAGCACGGCTACCTCGATCAGCTCATCGTTGATCAAGTCGAGTCCGGTCATCTCGCAGTCCACCCAGACCAGGAGGTCGCTTGTGGCCATCTAGCCTTCCTGTGCGTCTCGTCTGTCTCGTGCCCGATGGGTTCGTGGAGCGTAAGCCGGCACCCACTTGATCAGCCATGCCGAGCCAGCCCACGTGATCAAGCCCATCGTGACAGCCGCTGCTGCCAGGGTTGCGAAAGCGCTGACGGCACTGATCACTAATGGGCCTGCAGTATTGCCGAGGTCACTGCAAACTCGCCATCCCGCCAGGAACTGCGCGCGATCCTGTGACGGCGACGCATCTGCGCCCAGAGTCAGTACGACGCCGGACGAGATGCCGTTGCCGAGACCCATGAGCGCAGCCACCAGCCCGACGCTAGTGGCACCGCTGGTCAGCGGCAACAACAGAAAGCCGAGACCGAGCACAATCATGGACGGCACCGCGACGTAGACCCGTCCGAAGCGATCCATGATCGCGCCCCCTGGATAGAACAGCAGCATGTCGACCGCTGCCGAAATTCCGAAGATCACGCTCGTTGTTGCGGCGTCTATGCCGATGGACTCCGCCCACAGCGGCACGATCGACTGGCGCGTGGCACGCGCGGCCGAGATGATCAGGACGCCGATGCCTAACGTCACAAGGATGTGCCGATGCTCGGCCAGCACGGAAATCACTGATCGGTGGCGTCGGCTAGCGCTCGTCCGCGGGGCCTTCTGCGTCACATCAGGGAGAAAGGCTGTGAGGACGGCGGCTGCCAGGCTCATAGTCGCCGCGAACCCGTACGCGGCGCTGATGCTCCACTGCGCCACAATCGCCGCCGCAACGAACGGTCCGATAAACAGGCCAATGCGGAACGTGCCGCCGAGGGTAGAGAGCGCTCGAGCACGCATTGGTATCGGGATCGCTTCGGTGAGGTAAGCCTGGCGAGCCAAGCTGAAGACGGCCCCAGCCAGGCCGGTGACGCCGATGGCAATGGCTAGTAGCGCCACGGATTGAGCGAGGAATGCACCGATCAGGGCGACTGCGTCGAGCGCGCAGGCGGCAATCAGGGCTCGTTTTTCTCCGATGCGGGCTGCCAGCGCTCCTGCTGGGAGATCCCCGACCAACTGGCCGAGACCAATCAGAGCGACGATGAAGGCCGCGGTCCCCACGCTGGCGCCAAGCGCCCTGGCTGAAAGCGCCACTAGAGGAAGGATCGCACCCTGGCCGACGGCTACCAGGACCGTTGGCGCGTACACGGGAAGGATGAGACTGCGCACGCGCCGCAGCTCCGAGGTCTTTTGAGTGACTCCGGATGGCAATCCATCGCCGCTGTCACCCCTCCTCACCTCAGCGAACCTACTCAGAGGATGGACAACGCTCTGGACCGGCCGGATCTCGGGCCTCGCCGGGCGTGCGCTACCGCTGCGGTTTGTAAGGATCAGCGTGGCGATGTACGAGCTTCCATTGGCCGTTCTCGCGGCGATAGATCTCGGTCACCCGCAGATCGAACGGTACGGACATATCCTCACCGCGCATGAAGGCCTGGGAGCGCTGCAGACTGGACGCTGATTCATTCCGGTAATCCCGGCGCTACAGTGATGCGAGCCCGGCCGCACCGCCAAGGGCGGCGCGTTCTCAGGCCCCCGTAGCTCAGAGGATAGAGCAGCAGCCTTCTAATCTGTCGGTCGTAGGTTCGATTCCTACCGGGGGCGCAAAACATAGCTCTGACTAGGTACTCTAATTTTGAGATCCGCGGCTGGACGGCGTTACTCCCATCTCAAGTTGGCGGGTCGATTCGTCCCAGGATTCGCAGCGTTTGCCGGGGAAGATGGGGCAGGGCATCGCCGCAGCCCATGGTGATCACGACGTCGGCGGCGCGGACGGTTTCGTCGGTCCATGGTTTGGGGAACTCGTTGGAGATGTCGATGCCTCGTTCGGCCATGGCGGCGATTGCGGCGGGGTTGACCTCGTGTCCGGGTTCGGATCCGCCCGACCAGGCGACGGCACGGTCGCGTGTGAGAGCCTCAAAGAATCCAAGGCCATCTGAGACCGGCCGGCGTTGTGTGTGCATAAGAACAGTACGGTCGGCTTGCTATCGCGATGTAGCTCTTCGATTTTTGGACGGCGAGTAGCCGTTGTCGGACGAATCGCTCGG
>DATCXA010000140.1:0-3745 GCA_036566085.1 Propionibacteriaceae bacterium | reverse complement strand
AGCGGATGGTGCCGTCCCCCCCAGCACCGATGACAAGATCAACGTGTGCTGCGACGGCCTGCCTGGTCATGGCTCCGCCTGGATCCTCAACCGAGGTCTCCAGCCACAACGTGTTGCTCCAGCCGTTTCGTTGCAGGCCCTCCTCCACCAGGGCGTGAAACTTCTCGCTGACCTTGGTCGGGTTATAGATGACCGCGCAGCGGCGGCTTTGACTCTCCCGCTCAACAGATGTCACGTGGATTCCTACTCGTAATCAGATATCCGGAGCCCTGACCCAGCTCCACCCACCAACTTAACCACCCCAAGGGCGGATGCATTACACCCTTAGGGAGGTTACAGTCATTTCATGGAGCCGACGGTGCAGACGCCGCTCACAATCGCGTTGGTCGACGACTACGACATCGTGGTGATGGGCGTGGCGCACATTCTGGAGCAGTACCGAGACCGCGTCGTCATTGCCGAGCTGGACACCAACAAGGCCCTGTCCGACATGGTCGACATCGTCTTGTACGACTCCTTCGCCCAACCCGAATCCGATCATGACGAGATCGGCGTGCTGATCCGCAATCCGCGCGCCCGCCGTGTGGCGGTCTACACCTGGAACTTCGACCCCGACCTGATCGAGAGCGCCCGCAGCCAAGGCGTCCACGGCTATTTGTCAAAGGCCCTACCGGCGCGGGAGCTGGTCGCTGCCCTGGAAGCGATCCATGCCGGTGACATTGTAATCAGTGACCCTCCCTTTCGGGTACACAGCATCGGCGGCCTGAATTGGCCAGGACGAAGCGAGGGACTCACCGACCGCGAATCAGAGATCTTGGCGCTCATCACCCAAGGCAAAAGCAACGCCGAGGTGGCAAAGCTGACCTACCTCAGCCCAAACACCGTGAAGTCCTACATCCGAACCATCTACCGCAAGATCAACGTCACCAGCCGCACCCAGGCGGTTCTGTGGGGGGTTCGCCACGGCTTCACACCGGACCATCACCGCATCGAACACTGGCGCGGAGGGCCCTAACGGGGCCGGGATCCAGCGTCTCGAACGTCCTCCATGGCCTCAGCTGATCTTGCCGACGGCGAGCTCTGCGCTGGAAACCTCAGTTCGTCAGCGGTAGGTAGCGCGCCATAAGTACGCCGTCGATGGCCCCGATCGCCTTGATCACGGAATCCGGTACCTCGCTGTCCACATCCACCAGCGTGTACGCCAAGTCCTTACGGGACTTGTTGGTCATGGTCGCGATATTGAGACTGGCCGCTGCCATCTCGTGGGAAATTCCACCGACCATGTTCGGCACATTCGCATTGGCAATCGCTACCCGGAATCGAGACTCCCGGGGCAAGATCACATCGGGGAAGTTGACCGAATTCCGGATTGTTCCGTCGAGCAGATAGTCGCGTACCTGCTCAGCCACCATCACTGCACAGTTCTCCTCGGCCTCGCGCGTCGAAGCGCCGAGGTGCGGCAGCAAGATCACCTTGGGCTGGTGGGCGAGCTGCGGGTTAGGAAAGTCGCAGACGTATCTCGACAGCTGGCCAGACTCCAGCGCTTCCAAGATCGCGGTCTCTTCGACGACTCCGCCCCGCGAGAAGTTAAGTACCACCGAACCAGGCTTCATCTGCGCTATGCCGCCGGCGTCGATCATGCCGCGGGTCGCAGCCACGAGCGGCACATGCAACGTAAGGAAGTTGCTGTGCTTGAGGACCTCGCTCAGACTATTCGCCTTCTTGACGGTCGCAGGCAGACTCCATGCCGAATCCACCGTAATCTCCGGGTCGTAACCGATCACCTGCATGCCGAGCTTGATCGCGGAATCCGCGACCAAACAACCGATCTTGCCCAGGCCCACGACACCGAGCGTGTGATTCGCCAGCTCATAACCGGCGAACGCCTTCTTCCCGGCCTCGATCTTGTGATCCAACTCCGAGTCGTCCGGGTCGATGGTGTCGAGGTACTTGAGCGCATCATCGATGTTGCGCGCCGCAAGCAACATGCCGGCCACCACCAGCTCCTTGACGGCGTTCGCGTTCGCGCCAGGTGCATTGAACACCGGTACGCCGCGGGCGGACATGCTCGGGATCGGAATGTTGTTGGTGCCGGAGCCGGCGCGGCCGACCGCCAGCAGAGACTCAGAAATCTCCATGTCGTGCAGGTCGGCTGATCGAACCAAGATCGCGTGCGGATCTTCCACATCCGCCGACACTGCAAACCGATCCCAGGGCAGCCGGTTGAGCCCGTCGGCTGAGATGTGGTTAAGGACCCGTACTCGATATTTGTCAGTCACCGCGTGCTTCAGCCCTTCGTCGCCGCGAACTCGGTCATGTAGTCCACCAATGCTTGAACACCTTCAATCGGCATCGCGTTGTAGAGCGACGCCCGCATACCTCCCACCGACCGGTGCCCCTTCAGCTCGACAAGATCATTCTTTGCCGCGCCGGCGAGGAAATCGGCTTCCAGCGGTGGATCGGCGAGCCGGAAGGGGACATTCATCCGTGACCGGTCGGCCTTATTGACCGGATTGAAGTAGAAGTCGGACCTGTCGATGAAGTCGTACAGCAGCTTTGCCTTGGCGATATTGCGTTTTTCCGCCGCGGCCAGTCCCCCGTTCTCCAGCAGCCACTGGAACACCAGGCCAGCAACATAGACCGCGAAGGTGGGGGGCGTGTTGTACAGCGACCGTGCCTTGGCATGGGTCGCGTAGTCGAGCATGGCTGGTGGCGCAGGTTCACCGATGCCGATGAGATCGTCGCGAACGATCACCAGGGCTAACCCCGCCGGGCCGATATTCTTCTGAGCGCCGGCATAGATCAGCCCGAGGCGGCCGACGTCCAGCGGACGGGAGAGCAAGTTGGACGACATGTCGCTGACCAGTGGTACGTCACCGACATCGGGCACCCAGCCGAACTCGACTCCACCGATCGTCTCGTTGGCGGTGTAGTGCACGTACGCCGCATTCTCGGTGAGACGCCATTGTGACGGCGCCGGCACATAGCTGAACGACCGGTCTTCCGAGCTGGCGGCAACATTAACGTCGGCCAACCCCCTCGCTGCGTTGATGGCCTTCTTCGACCATTCGCCTGTGTTGATGTAGTCAGAAACGGCCCGGCCCTGGATCAGGTTCATCGGGATCATCTCGAACTGAAGCGAAGCCCCGCCCTGCAGAAACAGCACGTGGTAGCCGTCGGGCACCGCGAGCAGCTTGCGCAGACCTGCCTCCGCCTCCTCGGAAATGGAGATGAAGTCTTTGCCTCGGTGGCTCATCTCCATCACCGACTGGCCGGTGCCATGCCAATCGAGCATCTCATCGGCCGCCTGGAGCAGCACTTCCTCAGGAAGCGTGCCCGGGCCGGCGCTGAAGTTGAAGACGCGTGTCATGAGATTCGATCCTGACTATCGGGTTTGAATATGGACAGCGGCCAAGCGAGGAGACTACCGCCTACGCGCAACCCATCGGGCCCTTTCTCGCGGCGGCGCGGCTCGTTCGCGCTGATAGACGCCTAATCGAATTTATGTTTGAATAAGTGACGATGCGATGGGCTGGGCAGGAAATCTCCAACCAGGCAGGCGATCCGGCTGCATTGCCGGGACTGGATCGGCTGCACAATCTCGTGCGGTCGGTACGCACTCCGGAGTTTGCCGGCATCACCTTCCATGAGGTGCTGGCTAAGTCGGCGCTCAATCATGTGCCGAAGGCAGCGGGACTTCCCTTCAACTGGACTGTGAACCCCTACCGGGGCTGTAGCCACGGCT